>JBARWW010000362.1:0-8704 GCA_049647005.1 Acidaminobacteraceae bacterium
ATGGCTATTGCTTCAAGTAAAAAAGCAGAAAAAATTCTTATTTCAGAAGGTCTTAATCCAGAAGCTAGAGAAGTACTTAAAACATATGCTCATGCTAAAGATATAGAACTTGATTATGTAGCGCTTAAGAACGGTGCAACTGACATGGAAGAAATGGCTTCTAAAATGTCTGGTGAAATTGCGGGAGTAATTGTACAAAACCCTAACTTCCTTGGAGTTATTGAGGATGTAGAAGCAGCTGTTGCAATTGCACATGACCACAAGGCCTTATTAATTGATTATGTTGATCCAATGTCACTTGCAATTCTTAAAACTCCAGGCGAAATGGGAGTAGATATAGCGGTTGGAGAAGCTCAAACTTTTGGTAACACTATGAATCTTGGTGGACCATACATAGGTTTCTTAGCTACTACTAAAAAATTAATTAGAAAAATTCCGGGAAGAATTGCTGGAGAAACAGTAGATGCTGATGGAAAAAGATCATTTGTATTAACGCTTCAAGCTAGAGAGCAGCATATCAGAAGATTTAAAGCTACTTCTAACATTTGTTCTAATCAAGGACTTAATGTACTTGTTTCTGCTATATATATGGTAACTATGGGTAAGGCTGGTATTAAAGAAGTTGCTATGCAGTCTATGGCTAAAGCGCATTACACATATGAAAGTTTAATTGCTACAGGTAAGTTCTCACCAGCATTTGAAGGTCAGAGCTTCTTTAGAGAGTTTGCTATAAAAGCACATAAACCTGTAAGTGAAATCAATGCTAACTTATTAGAAAATAACTATTTAGGTGGTTATGATCTAAGCAAGGATTACGATTTAGATAATACAGTTCTTATCGCTTTAACAGAGAAGAGAACTAAAGACGAAATCGATAACTTTGTAAAGTTAATGGAGGTGTAGCATGAGAAATTATGATAAAATGATTTTTGAAATCTCAACACCAGGTAGAAAAGCTTACTCACTTCCAGAATTAGATGTAAAAGCTGTTGATATTAGCTCAGTAATACCTGCTAAGTTTCTTAGAACTCAGGAAGTTGACTTCCCTGAAGTAAGTGAAATTGATGTAATTAGACATTACACAAACCTATCTCATATGAATTATGGAGTAGATACTGGATTTTATCCACTTGGATCTTGTACTATGAAGTATAACCCAAAAATAAATGAAGATGCTGCTGGAATTGGTTCACTTACACATCTTCACCCATACCAACCTGAAAGCACTGTTCAAGGTTCTCTTGAAATGATGCACAAACTTGATGAAATGTTAAGTGAAATTTCAGGTATGGATAGAACTACACTTCAGCCTGCTGCTGGAGCACATGGTGAGTTAACTGGTCTTATGTTAATTAGAGCTTATCATGAGGACCGTGGAGATACTAAGAGAACTAAGATAATTGTTCCTGATTCAGCTCATGGTACTAACCCTGCAACTGCAGCAGTTGGTGGATATGATATCGTTGAAATTGAATCAAACCATGATGGATCAGTTAATTTAGATGCATTAAAAGAGGCACTTTCTGATGAAATTGCAGGTCTTATGCTTACAAATCCAAGTACTCTTGGTTTATTTGAAACTAACATAAAGGCTATTTCTGATTTAGTTCATGAAGCTGGCGGTTTATTATACTATGATGGGGCAAACATGAATGCTGTTATGTCTAAGTGTAGACCTGGAGATATGGGATTTGACGTAATGCACTATAACTTACACAAGACTATGTCTACACCTCACGGTGGTGGTGGACCAGGAAGTGGACCAGTTGGAGTTAAAGATATTTTGGTTCCTTACTTACCAGTTCCAGTAGTAGAGAAGAAAAATGATTCTTATATCTTTGACTATGATAGACCAAAGACAATAGGTAAAGTAAAAGCATTTTATGGAAACTACGGAATTTTCCTTAGAGCTTATACTTATATTGAGACTATGGGATTTGACGGAATCAAAGAAATAAGCGAAATGGCAGTATTAAATGCTAATTATATGATGAATAAATTGAAAATTAACTATGAACTTCCAATGGATCAAGTTTGTATGCATGAATTTGTTCTTGCTGGACTTAAAGGAAGTCTTCATGAAGTTAGTACGCTTGACGTAGCGAAGAGAATGCTTGATTATGGTGTACATCCACCAACAGTATACTTCCCGCTTATTGTTAACGAAGCTATTATGATTGAGCCTACTGAGACTGAAAGTAAACAAACTCTAGATGAGTTTATTGAAATCATGAACAAGATTGCTGCAGAAGCGAAGGAAGATCCTTCAATTCTTAAAAATGCTCCTTACACTACTCCTATAAAGAGAGTTGATGAAGCAAGAGCTGCAAGAAACTTAATTGTTAAGTATAGTGATAATTTTAAATAGTGGACGATAAGTCTATTATCTGATTTAAATATGTAAAATAATTATAGAAAAAGTTGACGAGTCAGCCCTAAAATTTTTTAAAATAAAATGGACTATAATAAATCGTAATTGATTTATTATAGTCCATTTTTTATTTAAGGGCTATTTTTCAACAGTCTTTCTATTTGCTTATTAAAATAGTAACTCTATATTACAAGTTATTAGCATACTCTATAGAAGAATTGATATCTGTAAAGAAATTATCTTTTCCAATTAATACATCAAGATTAGATTTTTCTAAAACAGACTTTGGTTGAGTTTGAACTTCAGAAATTAGCAACTTTATTTTCTTGCTTTTACATGTTCTTATAAGTCTTTTGAATGCATGAGTTGCAGTAGCATCCATAGATGGAACATTTCTCATTCTTATTATAAGAACTTCTGTCTTCTCAGCAAAATCAACAGTTGCCTCTATAAATTTATCAGCAGCTCCAAAGAAAAATGGACCATTAATTTCATAAATTTCAATACCAGAAGCAATCTTAAATTTATTATCTATAAAGTCATAGTCTGTTTCATCACGTTCTTCCGATGCGTCCATACTTGCCAAATTAACGCTTGAAACATCGGCCATTCTTTTCATAAATAGGAAAGATGAAAGAATAAGTCCAATCTCGATAGCCTTGACTAAATCAATTAGAACAGTAATCAAGAAAGTAGCTAGAAGAACGGCTACGTCACTTTTAGGAGATTTTAATAGTTCTCTAAATTCACGCCAATCACTCATATTGTAGGCAACAATTATAAGTACAGCCGAAAGAGCACTTAATGGTATAACCTTAGCAAGGGGCATAAAGAGCATCATTATAAGTAGTAGCGTTATAGCATGAACTATGCCAGCTACTGGTGTTCTTCCACCATTTTTAACATTTGCAGCAGTTCTTGCTATTGCACCTGTTGCAGGTATTCCACCAAATAAAGAAGAACCTATATTTGCAATTCCCTGTGCAATTAACTCTGTATTAGATCGATGTTTTGCTCCAATCATACCATCAGCAACTACAGCTGAGAGTAGAGATTCTATAGAACCAAGCATGGCAATAGTAAAGGCTGGTCCTAAAAGAAGTATAACTTTATCCATTGTTATGACTGGAAGTGAAAATTTAGGTAAAGATGATGAAAGCACGCCAAATTTGCTACCTATAGTTGCTACATCTAACTTTAGAAAATAAACGATTAAAGATGTAGCTATAAGAGCAACAAGTGCTCCGGGAATTTTTTTGTTAACTTTTGGCCAAAATATAATAGTAAATAATGCTACTAGGCCTATAATAGTTGTAGTAAAATCAATTGTATTTATAGAATTAATTAAAATATCCCATTTTTCTAAAAACTCAGCAGGTAAATCTGCTGTATTAAGCCCTAGAAAATCTTTTACTTGAGAAGAAAAAATAGTAACAGCAATACCACTTGTGAAACCAGTGGTAATAGGATAGGGAATAAATTTTATCATATTTCCAAGCTTTAAAAGCCCAAAGAGTATCATCATAAGGCCAGCCATAAAAGTTGATAGTATAAGTCCTTCAAGACCGAATTTCATAATTATACCATAAACAATGACCATAAATGCTCCAGTTGGACCTCCGATCTGTACTCGACTTCCACCAAAGAACGATATTAGAAAACCTGCTATGATTGCAGTGTGTAAACCCTTCTCAGGTGTAACACCAGATGCTATAGCAAGAGCAATTGATAGCGGCAAGGCAATAATGGCTACAATTATACCTGCTGTTACATCCTTAGTGAATTGATTAAAAGTGTAGTTTTTTAGTAATGTAAATAATTTAGGTCTAAAACTGATCAAGTGTATAACCTTCTTTCTTATTGTAAGTCGAGATTAACACAATTAGAAAATGTAAGAATCTGACTAAAGTCTGACAAAACAACTTAATTTTACTCCTTTTAATAACACTTTTCAAGGTAATAAAAAACAAAGTATTTATTTAGTGCTTCATTATTGATATAATGTCGTGGGGGTATATATAAATATTATAGAGATTTATTTATACATTATTGGTGTTAAAGTATAAAATATGGAGATGGATTATGATATATGCAGTAATTGGTATTTTAGTACTATTGATTATAGCAACGGTTTTTGTTGTGAAAATGATAATGGATTCATCAGAAGAAGATGATATAGATGTTGTGGAAGAATATAGTAGACTTAAGACAGCACTCCTTAATTTCAGAAAATCTGGGTCAAAAAAATGTAATTCTATAGCTGACTTGAAAGAATTTGTAGAGAGACCGGATGATATTTCGTGGGATAGATATAATATAACCATTGATGAAAAGTTTTTGGTTGTAAAAAATGCTAAGCTATTAGAAACAGATGTGATATTAAAGAAGATTGGCGGAACTTCATATAGTAGTGCTGGCAAATTATACTTAAGTTTTCTAAGCCTTAGTAAAATTAGTTCTGTAGACGTAATTGCCAAGTTTAAAATTATACCACCGGATGAAATTTATACTACTACAACAGTTGAGTACGATACATCTGGATGTATGGCAGAGGATGATGAAATTAATGAATATAAATGGGAAGGTAATGAGTCGAGATTTGATGAGCCAGGAGTCCATCTAATAAGACTTAAAGTTAAAGATAAAAATGGAAACTGGTCAGAGTGGTATGATAAGGAACTTGAGGTAAAAGAAAGAAAAGGACTTAAGAGCATAGTAAGTGGATTTGATAGCACTTATGTAATTCATAATAGTGGTAAAGTTGATATATATGGAAATAATGAGAACGGAGAGCTTGGAACAGGAAATATAGACCCTGTTAGTGAGAGGCAAATTGGAGTTAATTATTCTAATGTAGATATGATATCTGCAGGTGAACATCATATAGTGATAAAAACATACGATGGTAGAGTTTTATCGCTTGGTAAAAACAACTATGGACAATTAGGTATTGCAAGTAGAGCTGATAGTAAAATACCAAAAGAAGTATGGGGTCTTGAGAGCATAAAAATGGTTGCAGCAGGAAAAGCATTTAGTGGAGCGTTGACTACTGGCGGTCGTGTGTATACATGGGGTGACAATTCCTTTGGTCAGTTAGCATGTGAAAATAGTAGCTATAGAGAAATTCCTAAAATGCTTGAAGATGTTGAAAATGTAAAGCAGATATCATTTGGTTTTAACCATGCCCTAGCTCTTACCTTTGATGGTAGAGTTATAGCTTGGGGTGGAAATGACTATGGTCAGCTTGGAGTTGGATATAAAGGAAGAACTCTTGAACCAACTATAACAGAATTTAAAAGTGCCAAATATGTTTGTGCGGGTAAATTTGTAAGTTATGTAATAACTGAAGATGGAAGAGTTGCAGTTGCAGGTCAAAATAATAAATCACAGCTTGGTATTCCAGCTGAAAAAGAAATTTTATTTCCAAAGGAAATACTAACAATAAAAGGAGTGATAAAGATTGAAGCTTCTAATTGTGGTGCATTTGCAGTTGTGATGGATGAAATTGGTAGTGTATATACATGGGGACAATATAATTCTATAAATGATATTTTCCACGAACAACCTTTTAAAGTTCCAGGAGTTAAGTATATAAAGGATATATCTGCCTCTTCATTTGAATCTTATATTATAAGTGAAAAAGATGATGTCTTTAAATGGGGTTATGAAATTACAAATGCTGAGCAACTTAATTTAGAGTTATAGTTTTAAGTTAGATAGTATATTTTTAAAGTAGAGATTACATAATCTCTACTTTTTTTGCCTATGTATAATCTAAGTTAAAAAATACTGAAAAAACTTCAAGAAATAGTGTGATGGATAAAAAAGCGAATATTAAAAGTTAAAAAACATAATGATGCAATTTGTGATAAGTATAAATGAAATGATATGGCTTTTGTGTATAAATATGCATTCGCTTTATAAATATACAGTGAAATCAAAAAACAACAACTTTAATAAATAAAGTTATACGCCTTAAAAATTGATAAAAGTAACATACGTCGTCTTAAAATAGGCGTTTCATTTTAATTATTTAAGTGACGATGGTTTATTATATGAGGAAAACATCATAAACGCTTGTATTGAAGGACTGTAACTGATATATTAGTGTGAATAGTAAAAAAGCATAATATTTATTAAGAAATATTGTTAAGAAAATACAATCCAAACAATTGGTTTTGATAGAAAAAACAATAGATAAACACATACGATTGAATCTAAATCGAAAAAATAATTCGTAAAATAGGAGGTAAAAATGGAAAAGAAATTTAAGAGAGTTCTTGTAGCAAACAGGGGCGAGATTGCTATTAGAATATTTAGAGCATGTAGTGAGCTTGGTATTAGATCAGTTGCGATATATTCAGATGAAGATAAAAATTCACTTTTTAGAACAAAGGCAGATGAGTCTTATCAAGTTGGAAAAGGTAAAGGACCCCTTGATGGATATCTAGATATTGATGAAATAATCAAGTTGTCAGTTAAAAAAGGTGTAGATGCAATCCACCCTGGATACGGTTTTTTATCTGAAAATCCAGAGTTTGCTAGAAAATGTGAAAAAGCTGGCATTGTATTTATTGGCCCAAATCCAATGATGATGGATAACATGGGTGATAAGATAAAGTCTAAGATAGTAGCTAATAGAGTTGGCGTTCCTACAATTCCAGGAGTTGAGAAGCCAATTGAAAGTGAAGAAGATGCTATTAAATTTGCTAGAGAAGCTGGATACCCAGTTATGATAAAAGCAGCAGCTGGTGGCGGCGGACGTGGTATGAGAGTTGTTAAAGAAGAAAAAAATCTAATTCGAGAATTTAAAAACGCAAAAGCAGAAGCCCATAAAGCATTTGGTGTAGATGATGTATTCTTAGAAAAATACTTAGTAAATCCTAAACATATCGAAGTACAGGTTCTTGGTGATAGTTTTGGTAACTTAGTTCATTTATATGAGAGAGATTGTTCAATCCAAAGAAGGCATCAAAAGGTAATTGAAATTGCTCCAGCAATTTCGCTTACAGAAGAGAAGCGAAATGAAATTTGTGAAGATGCACTTAAACTTGCACGTGCGGTAAATTATTGTAATGCAGGCACACTTGAGTTTTTAGTACTTGAAAATGGAGAGCATTTCTTTATTGAGATGAATCCAAGAATTCAGGTTGAGCATACAATAACTGAAATGGTAACTGGAATTGATATCGTTCAAAGTCAAATTCTTATTGCAGAAGGCTACTCGCTTAATTCACCAGAAATTAATATACCCTCACAAGCTGACATTAGGGTCAATGGTTTTGCCATTCAATGTCGGATAACGACTGAAGACCCAATGAACAACTTTGCACCTGATACGGGCAAAATGGATGTGTATAGAACTGGTTCTGGTTTTGGTATTAGACTTGATGGTGGGAATGGATTTACAGGTGCAGTTATTAGTCCATACTATGATAGTTTGCTAGTAAAGAGTACAGCGTGGTCAAGAAGCTTTGAAGACTGTATAAGGAAGCAGATTAGATCTGTAAAAGAGATAAAGGTACAAGGAGTAAAAACTAATACAGCATTTTTAATTAATGTACTTAATCATCCTTTATTTAAAAAAGGTTTATGTGATACAAACTTTATAGAGAACAACAAAGAGTTATTTGATATTAGACCGAAGGCAGATGTTGAACTTAAACTACTTAATTTCTTAGGTGAAAAAGCTGTTAATGATCATAAGGGAAATTTAATTGAATTTGACGTTCCAAATGTTCCAGCGTATACAAAAATTGAAAATCTTCGTGGAACAAAACAAATACTTGATGAACAGGGTCCTAGTGGAGTTGTTGATTGGATTCATTCTCAAAAGAAACTTTTATTAACAGATACAACTATGAGAGATGCACATCAGTCGCTTATGGCTACTCGTGTTAGAACTAAAGACATAGTAAAGATTTCAAAAGCAACGTCTCACCTTGCAAAAGATTTATTCTCGCTTGAGATGTGGGGAGGAGCAACATTTGACGTGGCATATAGATTTCTTAATGAATCACCATGGGATAGACTTGAAGAAGTAAGAGAGAAGGTTCCAAATATACTTCTTCAAATGTTGCTTCGTGGATCAAATGGAGTTGGATATAAGAATTATCCAGATAACGTAATCAGAAAACTAATTCAAGAGTCGGCTGCAAAGGGTATTGACTTATTTAGAATATTTGATTCGTTAAACTGGTTAAAAGGTATGGAAATTTCAATTGATGAAGTTCTTAAAACTGGTAAAATAGCTGAGGCATGTATATGTTACTCGGGTGATATACTAGATAGTTATAGAGATAAGTATTCACTTGAGTATTATGTAAACATGGC
>JBARWW010000363.1:0-3076 GCA_049647005.1 Acidaminobacteraceae bacterium
ATACAATTAAATCCTTTAAAGAAGCGGCTATACGCGCTCATAAATGCGGTTTTGATGGAATTGAGATACATGGAGCTAACACATATTTACTTCAGCAATACTTTTCGCCTCATTCTAATAGACGAGAAGATGAGTGGGGAGGTTCTCTTGAGAATCGTGTTAAATTTCCACTAGCAGTTGTAGGTGCTTGTATGGATGCAAAAGAAGAAATTGATAATAAAGACTTTGTAATTGGATACAGATTTTCACCAGAAGAAAATTCAAATCCAGGAATCACACTTGAAGATACGGATTTCTTAGTAGATTCATTATGTGATACAAATCTAGATTATCTACATGTTTCACTTGGAAATTACGAAGAAACATCTATGCGTGATGAAAATGATAAGAAACTGACTCTAACACGTATAATAAATCGTATAAATGGTAGAAAGACTTTTATCGGGGTTGGAAGTGTATATGATATAAAAGATTCGCAAGAAATTATAGATCATGGTGCAGATTTAGTTGCACTTGGTAGACAACTTCTTATTGATGGTAAGTCAGTTGATAAGTGGATATTAGGTGAAGATGCATTTAAACTTTATGACCCAAGTCGTCAACTCGAGGAACATATACCTGATGCACTACACAGTGTTATTCTTAGTGTTGATGGTTGGGTTCCGACTTTAAAAAGTAATAAGTAAAAAAAACAAAAATAAGAGACTGCAAAAAGTTTGAAATGCTCAAATTTGCAGTCTTTTATTTTTGTTAAATGTATATGTAAAATTAATTGTCTAATTGTCTAATTGTCTAATTGTCTAATTGTCTAATTGTTTAAATCCATACTCTAGAAAAACATCCATTGCTTTATCAGAAATTATATAATTGTAGAGTACTTTAGTTTCATTATTTAAAGACTCATCAAGTATACCTATTGGATAATTTATAGCGGAGTGTGTTGATTTGTCAAAATCTTTAAGAATCTTAATTTTTCCATTATTAAATGCATCTGATGAGTAAACAATTCCATAGTCTACGTTATGTGACTCGACATAATTAAGTACTTGCCTTACAGATTTTGCTGTAATTTGTTTTTCATTGCTAGCAGTCCAAAGGTCTAAGCTTTTAAGAATTTCATATGCATATCTACCAGCAGGTACTGATTCAGGATCACCTATAGAGTAGATATAATTTGTAAAGTCATTAAATCCGGCTTCTTCTTCACTATTTGAAAACACTTTATCTTTATATGTTATTAAGGTCATAGAGTTTGACAAGAGTATTTTACTATTTTCCACAGAGATTTTCTTGCCAAGGAGTGAATCAAACTTACTTGTTGAAGCTGATAAAAAAATATCTATTGGTGCACCTTCTTCGATTTGTTTAAGCAGTGAACCAGAAGATGCAAAACTAACTACAATATCATAGTCTGGATTTTCTACTTCAAAGTTTTCGATAATTTTATTTATTGGATTTGTTAAACTTGCGGCGGCAGCTATTGTTATAGTTTTGCTGTTTAGGGAGTCATTGTTTGAACATCCCGTAAGTGAGACAAGAGTAAGTATAAATATTAGAGCTATTATTTGTTTTTTCATATTGGCCTCCGTTTCAAAACTCGTTATACTATTAAAACTATAACGGTTGTAAAAAAAATAGTTTTTCTGATATTAGTTTAACATTATTATTTAGAAAAACGAATATTATTTATTTACAAAATAAAATAATTCACTAGAAGTCGACAATAAAGCGGTCAAGATGATATAATTACTTCTGGAAAAAAATATTGTGAAAGAGGGTATTAATTAATGTATAAATACGCAATACATGCAAATCCCGGGCATAATCGTATATATTTTGAAACAGCACTAAGAATAGCAATTTCGGAATTAGAAGCGATTTCTTCTGTATATAGTATGAAGGTTGAAAATATAGAAGAAGGTGGCACAGGGCTTCCGGCTTCAATTAGTTTTAGCACCGAAAGAGAACTGAGTAATGAAGATTTTAAAGTATTAGGATCATCATCTATATATTATGCTTTATTTGAAGTTGTAGAGGGTGGATTACTTAGACCTATATCTGTGCCTGATTTTCATTTTTTCCCTGAAAGCATGGTTCAGATACTTAAGTATAATGGAAAAACTAATGAGCAGTTTACTAGACTCATGGTAAATCTTGCAGTAGCAGCTTGTAAAACAGAAAGTAAGAATTTAACTCTATTTGATCCTATGTGTGGAAAAGGAACTACTCTTTATGAAGGATTTATTAGAGGATACAATGTGAAGGGGATAGAGATTGACTCACAATGGTATCAGGAAATTCAAAATTACGTTCTTAGATTTTTAAAAGAGGGTAAATATAAGCATAAGGCTCAAAAATCTAGAAAAAATGATGATAAAGCTAGAAAGATAGCAGATTCATTTACATTAAATGCTGCGTCAAGCAAAGAAAAATTTAAAAAAGAAGAATTTCAAGTATTTGAGTTACTTAATGCTGATACTAGAATTTCAGATAGAATCTTAAAAAAGAAGTCATGTGATATTCTTATTTCAGATCTACCGTATGGAGTTCAACATGGTAGTAAAAGTAAAGATGAATCTTCTATGGATCGTAGTCCAATTAAATTACTTGAAGTTGCTATACCATCATGGCATAAAGTTCTTAAGACTAAGGGAAGTATAGTCTTAGCATTCAATGAATTTACTATGAAGTACGATGACCTTGCAGATGTACTTCGTCAGTCAGGCTTTGAAGTGCTCAATGAATCACCCTTCAATAACTATATTCATAGGGTAGACCAGTCTATTAATAGAAATGTTATAGTTGCGATTAAGAAGTAAGGCATGCTTTTTTACTTTTACATAGACGCTAATTTGTGAGACCGAGAACTAATATAAATTGTATTCTTAAACCACTATGTTAAAGTAGAATATAGAGAATAAAAATCTCAATAAATAATGTGTTTGAGGAGGAAATATTATGTTTGATGAAAATATTAAATCTTTATTTTTGCGTCTAGTTGCAACTCAAAGTGATACAAATACAGAAAGAGAAACTTATATAGAAGAGCAAATATTGAACTGGATAAAAGAACAGC
>JBARWW010000364.1:0-16643 GCA_049647005.1 Acidaminobacteraceae bacterium
CTCCATCACGCACTAAGATGGGAAATTTATGATTAAACGAATCAGTTAATGACGAACGTTCTTTTCGTCATTATGTTGCAAAAACAACAATGATTCGTCAAGTAAATTTCTCCATCACGCACTAAGAATGGAAAAAATAATAAAACTATTTATATTATGATCAAATAAAGTTATAATAATAGGTGAAGTAAAAAAAATTTAAAAAACATATAAGAGGAAATGCATTTGGAATTTATGTTATTTGTCCTACTTGTTGATATCAGAATAATTTTCTGAGATTTACAAGTAGGATAAATTCCAAGATTTCCCTTATAAAGACGGGAGGATATTTATGTTAAACGAAACAAAAGTTTTTGAAACTACAATTGCTGGTAGACAACTTAAAGTTGAACTAGGAAGAGTAGCTCACTTAACAAATGGAGCATGCTTAATATCTTATGGCGAAACTGTAGTATTAACTACAGCAGTTGCTTCAAGAAAAGCTAAAGAGGGAATCGACTTTTTCCCATTAACTGTAGAGTACGAGGAGAAAATGTACTCAGTTGGTAAAATTCCTGGTGGATTTATCAAGAGAGAAGGAAGACCTTCTGAAAAAGCTACATTAACTGCTAGACTTATCGATAGACCAATCAGACCTTTATTCCCAACTGGATTTAAAAATGAAGTTCAGGTTGTTTCATCTGTAATGTCAATTGAGCAAGATTGTGCTCCAGATATTACTGCTATGATTGGATCATCAATTGCGCTAAGTATTTCTGATATTCCTTTTGATGGACCAATAGCTGCTGTAAATGTTGGTTATGTTGATGGCAAATATATTATTAACCCCACTGTAGCAGAGAGAGAATTGTCATCAATTAACTTAATTGTTGCTGGTACTGAAGATGCAGTAGTAATGGTTGAAGCTGGAATTGATATCTTACCAGAAGATGTTGTTTTAGGAGCTATAATGTATGGTCATGATCAAATTAAAGAAATTTGTTCTTTCATAAACAAAATTGTAGCTGAAGTTGGAAAAACTAAGTTTACATTTGATATTTCACAAGTAGATACAGAGTATGCTGATAAAATCACTGCTTTCTTAACTACTCCAATGGACAAAGCAGTTAGAATAAATGATAAGCATGATAGAAATATTGCACTAGAAGATTTAAAAGAAGCTTTAGTAAACAGCTTCTTAGAAGAATATCCAGATACAAAAGGATTCTTATCTACTATGTTTAAGCAAGTAGAGAAAGATATAGTTAGAACTATGATTTCGCTGGAAGGCGTTAGACCTGACGGTAGAGGAATTAGAGACGTAAGACATATCACTTGTGAAGTTGGCGTTTTACCTAGAACTCACGGTTCAGGTATGTTCCAAAGAGGTTTAACTCAAGCTCTAAGTATCACTACTTTAGGTGCTCTTGGTGAAGCTCAAAGAATAGATGGTATTGGTCTTGAAGAAAACAAGAGATATATGCATCATTATAACTTCCCTCCTTATTCAGTTGGAGAGACTGGATTTATGAGAGTTAACAGACGTGCTGTTGGTCATGGTGCACTAGGTGAGAGAGCTTTAATGCCTGTTCTTCCAAGTGAAGATGACTTCCCATATGCTATTAGAGTAGTTTCTGAAATACTTACTTGTAATGGTTCAAGTTCACAAGCTTCTATTTGTGGTTCTACATTATCACTTCTTGATGCTGGTGTTCCTATTAAAGCTCCGGTTGCTGGTATTGCTATGGGTCTTATCCAAGAAAAAGGCAAAATCTCTATCTTAAGTGATATTCAAGGTATGGAAGATGCTCTTGGAGACATGGACTTTAAAGTTGCTGGTACAGCAGAAGGTCTTACTGCACTTCAAATGGATATTAAGGTTGATGGTTTAAGCAAAGAAATTCTTGAAAATGCTTTAAGTCAAGCTAACGAAGGTAGACTTCATATTCTTTCTAAGATGAATGAAGTTATCAATACTCCTCGCGAAGAAATGTCTGAATTTGCTCCTAGAGTATTCTCAGTTCAAGTTAAGCCTGAAAAAATTAGAGAGATCATAGGCCCTGGTGGAAAGACAATCACAAGAATCACTAAAGATCATAATGTTAAAATTGACATAGATGACACTGGTAGAGTATTAATTACTGCTGCTGATGGAATCGGTGGAAAGAATGCATTAAAAGAAGTTGAACTAATTATTAGAGAAGTAGAAGTAGGAGAAATTTATGATGGTAAAATCGTAAGAATTACTACTTTTGGTTGCTTCGTTGAATTGATTCCAGGAAAAGATGGATTATGTCATATTTCTCAACTTACTAACGAAAGACTTAAGAAGGTTGAAGATAAGTTCAAAGAAGGCGAGATCATTCGTGTTAAAGTAACAGAAATAGATGGTCAAGGTAGAGTTAATCTTTCTAGAAAAGTTTTACTTTCAGAAGACGAAAACTAAGAAACAACAAATTTATATATTCGCCTCTTAGAGAATTCTCTTTTAGGCATAAAAAAGGAAAGCCAATTTATTTGGCTTTCCTTTAATTTTACGTAAGTTATACTAGACAAAATGTATCCAAGTAGCGAGTAAGTTTAAGTTAGTATTTACATGCGTAATTTTGTAAGAATATTGTTATATAAAATTAAAGATAATGAACGAATTTGTGATAAAATATAACTAGTGTGTACCATTTGGTAAAACACTGAAAATCGACAAAATATGAAGAAGGTAACTTATATGAATGTGTTAAAATTGAAAAACGGCTTAACTCTTATATATGAAAAATTAGAGGCCTCACGAAGTGTGTCTATTGGCTACTGGGTTAAAGTTGGATCAATAGATGAAAAAAAAGAGAATAATGGCATGGCTCACTTTATCGAGCATATGCTTTTTAAAGGAACCACAAATAGATCATCAAAAGACATAGCCATTGAAATAGATAAAGTTGGTGGCGAGCTAAATGCATTTACTTCAAAAGAATGTACATGCTTTTATACTACAGTACTAAATAAACATGTAAGAAATGCACTGGAGATTT
Source organism: Acidaminobacteraceae bacterium (assembly GCA_049647005.1). Taxonomy (GTDB): domain Bacteria; phylum Bacillota; class Clostridia; order Peptostreptococcales; family Acidaminobacteraceae; genus JBARWW01. The sequence continues at coordinate 3,006 of JBARWW010000364.1, forward strand.
TATCTGATATGCTTATAAATTCTGAGTTTTTGGCAGAAGAAATCGAAAGAGAAAAGACCGTTATTATAGAAGAAGTTCATTTATACGAAGATTCTCCTGAAGATATACTAGAAGATTTAGCATCAGCTATCATATATAAAAATTCACCTCTTGAGATGCCTATAATTGGAACTGAAGAAACAATCAAATCTATGGATAGAGAAAAGATAAAGGACTTTTTTAGCAAGTACTACGGATCAAATAACTCTGTTGTGTCTGTAGCAGGAAATTTTGATGAAAAAGAATTAGTCAATCTTGTTGAGATTTTATTTGCAGATGTAAATGCTGGTAAGTCTAACGAGCGAATCCCTCAAAAAGATCTATTTGTATCAGATTATACTTTTAAGAAGAAAGATCTTGAAGTAAATCATTATAATATAAGTTTTGATGGTGTTGACTATGACTCTGATGAAATGTATACACTATTACTTGTAAACAATATACTTGGTGGTAGTGTAAGTTCGAGATTATTTCAAACCGTTAGAGAAGACCTTGGACTTGTCTATTCGATTGATACAGGGCCTAACTTCCATTCTGAACTAGGAACATTCCACGTATCTTATAGCACTATAGATGCTAAATTTGACAAACTTACAGAGGTTTTAGTTGAAGAGTTAAATATGCTAGTGAGCGATGGTATAACTTTGGAAGAAGTAGAACTTAGTAAACAGCAGTTAGTATCTAGTTATCTACTTGGTCTTGATGATTCAAGTAGCTATATGACATGGCTTGGAAAATCACTTATAATGTCAGAGAGAATTAAACTCGAAGAAGAAGTTTTAGCTAAGATTGATTCTATAGATATAAAAGATGCAAATAAACTTATAAAGAAGATCTTTGATAAAGAGAAATTTACTGTGTGTACTGTTGGTAATACTGCAGAAGAAAAATCAAAGTTACTATTTGATTATATGAAAAAGCATTTAAAATAAACAATTATAAGTGAGGTAATATGAAAATAAATATTATAAATAAAGCTAGTTTAGATTTACCAAAGTATGAAACTTCAGGTTCAGCAGGCATGGACCTACTTGCAAATGTAGATGAAAATGTTACAATAAAACCAATGGAGCGAACGCTTGTTCCCACCGGCCTTTTTATAGAGATTCCTCTTGGATTTGAGGGTCAAGTTAGATCTAGAAGTGGACTTTCTATAAAGCATGGTATATGTTTGGTTAATGGAGTTGGCACAATCGATAGTGATTACAGAGGAGAACTTAAAATTCCGCTAATCAATTTAGGATCAGAAGAATTTATAGTTACTCGTGGCATGAGAATTGCACAACTTGTAATCGCAAGATACGAGCGAGTAGAGTTTGTTGAAGTTGTTTGTATAGATGAATCTGATAGAGGAATCGGCGGATTTGGTTCTACTGGTGCATAGGAGAAAACATGGATATTATAGTAAGAAAATATGGTGGAACATCTGTTTCAACTAAAGAATCTAGAGATCTAATTGCAAAGGATGCAATTGAGTTAAAAAGAAGTGGTAAATACCCGGTTATAGTAGTATCTGCAATTGGGCGTAGTGGTGACCCTTACGCAACTGATACTCTTATATCAAAATTAACAGATGTGGATAAAGGTGTAAGCACTCGTGAACTTGATATGATTATGAGCTGTGGTGAGATTATATCAGCAGCTGTAATGGCTGCAACTATAGCTGCAAAAGGTGAAAAAGCCATCGCATTAACTGGTTTTCAAGCTGGTATTATAACAGATAATATTTTTAGTGATGCAAATGTTATAGAAGTAGACACAAAGAAGATTATAACTCATCTAAAAAACGACGAAATTGTTGTTGTGACAGGTTTTCAAGGAATAAGTAAGTCTGGTGATATAACTACACTTGGTCGTGGTGGGTCTGATAATACCGCAGCGATACTTGGTAGTGCATTAAATGCTGATTCAATTGAAATATATACAGATGTTGATGGTGTTATGACAGCAGATCCAAGAATTGTTGCAGATGCAAAGGTTCTATCAAATATTAGCTATGATGAGGTTTATCAAATGGCCATAGATGGAGCAAAAGTTGTAGATCATAAAGCTATAGAAGTTGCAAAACAAAGTGGTCGCATATTAAAGATAAAAAATACTTTCTCTAGAGCTGAGGGCACTGTTATATCAAGTGAAGAATTAGTTGATAAATCTAATATGGATAAAAACTTAATAACTGCGGTAACAGCAAGGACGAATGTTTCTCAGTATACAGTTAATATAGATAGTAAAGATGATAAAAACGAAAAACTTCTTGTAGATATGGAGAATAATGGTATATCAATAGACCTAATAAACTTCTTTGATGACAGAAAGGTTTATACTATAAACACAAATGATATGGATACGATGAATCAAATACTAAAAAAACTTAAGCTTGAGTATTTTGTCATAGAAGACTGTTCAAAGATTGCTATAATAGGACATCGAATCAATGGTATACCAGGTGTTATGAGACGTATAGTACTTGCACTTCATAAAGAAAAAATTGAAATCTTACAGTCGTCGGATTCAAATACAAGTATATGGTGTCTTGTTAAAGCAGATGATACTAAAGATGCAATAAAGAGTCTTCACGACGAATTTGAACTCTCCAAATAATGAGAATAGATAAAGTTTTGAAAGGAGTCGTAAATGGTTCAAAAAAAATCGGCTGCAAAGCCAAAAACTACTAGTAAAAGTGGCGCAAAAACAAAGACGAACACACGTTCGACTGCGTCGGCTAGCCCTAAAACATATAAGGCACAGTCAAGTTCAAAAACAAATGCAAAACCATCTTCCAAATTACCAAAGAAAAAAGAAAAAAGAGACTTATTATCTCCTAAAGTGAAATATGAAATTAAGATGTTACTTCTTATTGGATTTACAATTATTTCAGTCTTTAGTATACATACTAATGCTGTTGGCTATATAGGATCCTTAATTCGCGGACTCTATTATGGATTGTTTTCAAGTGTTGCTATAGTAGCACCATATTTTGTGATGATACTTATATTTATCAATATTAATCCAAATTTGAAAGAAGTTAAGAAAAAGTACAACATAGCAATTACTTCGATATTTTTTGCAATTATATTATTTTATTCAACAGCGGTTTATGATATTTCAAGAGAAGCTCTTAATATATCAAAAGTAAATATTAATTCATTTGATGGATTTAGAGAGGTTTATCTATCGGCTATAGTTGGAAATGGTGCAGGTATTTTCGGAACCTATATTTCAGCTGTATTTATAAGTTTACTTGGTAAAGTTGGTTCCTACATTACAGCGTGTGTTCTTATCATGCTTGGACTTATACTTGGAACAAAGGTTTCATTACACGATATATGGAGTGTTCATAAGAATGTTGCTATTAGGACTACAAATAAAGCGGTTGAATTCGCTAAAACAACTGGTGAAAACATAAATAATCAAAGATCCTTAAATCAATCACAGGCTGATAATAGCAAATCACAAGTAGATAGTGAAGTAGTTCCACAAAAAACGAAAAACTTTAAAGTTTTTGATAGTGATTCCTACATAACACCTACAAATGATGAGGCAGTTAATTATCAAGCAAAAACAAGCGAGTCTAAAAAAACAGTAGCAAAAGATAATATTAAAGAAGAGGTTAAAGTAGAAGAAGCTAAAACTACAATTAAGATATCTACTTTTGATTCCAATAATCATGATAGTGTGAGTAATATGGAAGATGCTGCTGAGCAAATGACAAGGATAAAAGAAACAGAGGCTCTAGACATTATACAAAATAAAGACAAGCCTAAAGCTACGATTACAAATGCTTCTTCAAGTACTAGCTCAAATATTTCAAGTGAAGAAGCAACAAGTACAAGTAAATCTTCAAGTGAAGAGAAGAAAGAAAATGTTAATATTGATCCAGCAGAAGCTTCAAAAGTTGTTGGTCAGTTAGAAAAAGGAACTCATCAAACTTATGAGAATTATATAGTTCCTTCCATAAAATTACTTAAGATGAATACATCAGCACCAATAACTAATAAAGAAGAAATTTTAGCTAAGGCTAAACTTCTTGAAGATACACTTGGAAATTTTGGTGTTGAAGCAAAAGTTGTAGAGGTAGCACAAGGACCAGCTATTACAATGTTTGAACTTCAGCCAAGTCCAGGGGTTAAGGTTAGTAAGATTGTTAATCTAAGTGATGACATTGCACTAAGCCTTGCTGCAAGCCAAGTTAGAATAATTGCGCCAATACCAGGTAAGTCTGCTGTTGGTATAGAAATTCCAAATAAAGTTACATCAATGGTTATGATTCGTGATGTACTTGATACAAAAGAGTTTAAAAGCAATGATTCAAAACTTACATTTGCACTAGGTAAGGATATATCGGGTAATCCTATATTAAGTGATTTATCGAAGATGCCTCACTTACTTATAGCTGGAGCTACAGGTTCTGGTAAGAGTGTATGTGTCAATACACTTATATGTACTATATTATTCAATGCAAATCCTGATGAAGTTAAGTTCCTAATGATTGACCCAAAAGTTGTAGAACTTAATAATTATAATGGGATTCCACATCTTATACTTCCGGTAGTTACGGATGCAAAGAAAGCATCTATCGCACTTAACTGGGCAGTACAAGAAATGACTAGAAGATATCAGATGTTTGCTGATGTTGGTGTACGTGATGTAAACTCTTATAATATTAAGGCAAAAAAAGATGGCCTTGAAAAACTAGCCAAGATTGTAGTTATAATAGATGAACTTGCAGACCTTATGATGGTTGCACCAAATCAAGTTGAAGATGCTATATGTAGACTTGCTCAAATGGCAAGAGCTGCTGGTATTCACCTTATAGTTGCAACACAAAGACCATCTGTTGATGTTATAACTGGTTTAATTAAAGCAAATATTCCTTCAAGAATTGCATTCTCAGTTTCTTCTATGACAGATTCAAGAACTATACTTGATACTGGTGGAGCAGAAAAACTACTTGGTAAGGGAGATATGTTATTCTCTCCAGTAGGTTCAAATAAACCACATAGAGTTCAGGGTGCCTTTATATCTGATGAAGAGGTTGAAGAATTAGTTGAATTTGTAAAGGGACAATCTAAAAAAGTTGAGTATGACGATTCAATACTTGACTCAGTAGCTATTGAGTCTGTAGCGACTAGCGAAGATGATGAACATTTAAAATCTGCAACTGAGTTTGTTGTAAATAATGGTTCAGCATCAATATCTATGTTACAAAGAAAGTTTAGAATTGGTTATAATAGAGCAGCTCGTCTAATAGATGATATGGAAGAGCGTAGTATAGTTGGACCAAGTCAGGGAAGTAAGGCTCGTGAAGTACTTATAGATCAAAGTGATTTAGAAAATATGTAACGATTATATGCAAATACCTTTAATATTAAATTAACTATAGACTTTAATAGATAAATTCGATATATTTAACAAGGAATATATCAATTGATTATTAAAGTAAGAGAGGAAAATAAAATGAATTATAAAGTTTACTTTGAAACACTAGGGTGTTCAAAGAACCAAGTAGATACAGAAGTTATGATCGGACTTATGACTCAAAATGATTATTATTTTACAACTGATGTTGAAGAGGCTGAGGTTATAGTAGTAAATACATGTGGATTTATTGAAAGTGCAAAAGTAGAATCTATCAATACTATCCTTGAGCTAATAGAGCACAAAAAGCAAGGCAAATGTGAAGTATTTGTAGTTACAGGTTGTATGGCTGAGAGATATGCATCAGATTTAGTGTCTGAGCTTCCAGAAGTTGATGCATTTATTGGAACAACTAAGTTTGATGAAATACTTCCTATAGTTGATGAAGTACTAAAGTCAGGACAGCCAAGTGTAAATACAGGAGACATCGATAAGAATTTTGATGAGAATCTTCCAAGACACTTACTTACACCAGATCACTTTGCATATCTTAAAATTGCAGAGGGTTGTGACAATTTCTGTACTTACTGTATTATTCCTAAATTAAGAGGGAAATTCAGAAGTAGAAAATTAGAAGATGTTGTAAGTGAAGCTAAAAAACTTGCAGCGGGTGGTGTAAAAGAACTTATTATTATAGCACAGGATACAACTAGGTACGGTCTTGATATATATGGTGAGTATAAGCTTGCAGATTTACTTGAGCAACTTAATGATATTGAAGGTATTAAGTGGATTAGACTTCAGTATTGTTACCCAGATGTTATAGATCAAAAGCTGATAAATGCTATTGCTAACTGTGATAAAGTAGTTAAATACCTTGATATTCCTATCCAGCATGGTAGTGACTCAGTACTTAAGAGAATGAATAGAAGAACTTCAAAAGCTCACATTAGAGATACTATAGAGAAACTTCGTCTACTTGTTCCAAATATCGTAATAAGAACAACTTTAATTGTAGGTTTCCCAGGAGAGACAGACGAAGAGTTTAATGAATTACTTGAGTTCGTAAATGAACTTAAGTTTGATAAATTAGGTGCTTTTATGTATTCTATGGAAGAAGATACAGCTGCTGCTCTTTTACCAAATCAAATTGACGAAGAAGTAAAGACAGAAAGACATGCACAAATTCTTGAAGCTCAAATGTATATTTCTCAAAAGAAGCTTGAAAGCTTTATAGGAAGAGAAGTTGAAGTTGTAATCGAAGAGGAAGTTGAAGGCGAAGAAGTATATGTTGCTAGAAGCTCTCAAGATGCTCCGGAAGTTGATGGAGTTGTATATGTTAATACATCTAAGGAGCTTAACATAGGAGACTTTATTACTGTAAAGATAATTGATTCTATGGAATACGATTTGATTGGAGAGATTTAGATGAACTTAGCTAATAAGCTTACACTACTAAGAATTTTACTTGTCCCAGTATTTCTATATGTTATTCTAATGGATTCACCAAATGCAAATTTATATGCAACTATTGTATTTATACTTGCATCTATAACTGATTTCTTAGATGGCTATATAGCTAGAAGCCGAAATATGATAACAAAGTTAGGTAAGTTTATGGATCCGCTTGCTGATAAGATACTAATAACGGCGGCTCTAATTGCTTTAGTTGAACTTGGTAAGGTTAGTTCGTGGTTTGTAGTGATTATATTATCAAGAGAGTTTATCGTTAGTATATTTAGAGCCGTTGCTGCTGCAGAGGGCATTGTTATCGCTGCAAGCTGGTGGGGTAAACTAAAGACTAACGCACAGATGATTGCTGTAGTTCTACTACTTATGGATAACTGGCCAATGAGAAGTATGGGAGTTCCACTTGATATGATTATGCTATATATAGCGACTGCACTTACAATTATATCTGGTTATGATTATATAGCTAAAAATAAACAAGTACTTAAAAGTTAGAAAGCAATAATAAAGTTTCTAAAATAAATGGGTCAGTAGTTTTAAGCATTAATTACAGAAAAATTAATTCAAGTATATATTAAAAAGTTAAATTAAAAAGTTAAATTAAAAAAATCCTGAATATTCAGGATTTTTTTTTGTGTCTAATAGGCAAAAGTTAATAAATCGGTGTATTATTGTTGTATAATGTGATAATAAATCAAACTGCTAATTTATTAAATAGAATTATAGCCTTGCGAGAAATTATTACAATATACTAGGAGGTTAATTATGAATTGTTCAATATTTACGATAGGCACTGAATTACTTATGGGTGCAACTGTTAATACTAATAGCGCTTATCTCTCAAGTGCTTTAAATGATATAGGTCTAAATGTTTTATACCATGTTACTGTTGGTGATAATGAGAATAGGATAGAGGATGAATTTCTAAGAATTCTTTCAATTAGTGATGTAGTTATTACTACAGGTGGACTAGGTCCTACAAAAGACGATATATCAAAGGATATTGTTGCTAGAAGTTTAGGTCTTGGTATGACTTTATCAAATGATATAGTAGAAGATATAGAAAAGAAATTTGCTAAGTTTGCCAAATCAGCTAAATCTGAGAGTGCTATGACTAAAAATAATTTACGACAAGCTTATATACCTGATGGAGCTGAAATTTTATATAATGATTTTGGCACAGCGCCAGGGATTTTAATAGATACTAAGTATAATGGAAAACGTAAGATAGTCGTTATGTTACCAGGACCCCCACGCGAAGTTAAACCTATGTTTGAAAATAAGGTTGTTCCATACTTTAAAAATATAACAAATAATAAAATAAATTCTAGATACCTTAGAATATTTGGTTTAGGAGAGTCAGCTGTTGAAAATAAAATTATAGATTTAGTTGATAATCAAACAAACCCAACTATCGCAACATATGTTAAAAACTCTGAAGTTATGATTAGAGTTACATCATCTGGTAATAGCGAAGAAGAAAACATGAAACTAATCGATGAAACTGTTATAAAGATTAAAGATATAGTTGGTGAATATATATATTCTGAGAATAATGAAGATTTATCTGATGTAGTTTGTAGGATGTTAATAGAAAAAAACTTAAGCATAGCGACTGCTGAGTCATGCACTGGCGGACTTATTGCTAAGACTCTAACTGATTACCCTGGCATATCAAGTGTCTATGAGAGAGGCTATGTTACCTATTCAAACGAAGCAAAGCAAACTGAACTTGGTGTTAGTCAAGAGGTATTAAATAAATACGGAGCTGTAAGTGAAGAAAATGCTCTTGAAATGGTTAAAGGTCTATATAAAAAGACTAATTGTGATATATGTGTTGCAGTTACTGGAATAGCAGGTCCAGATGGTGGAACTGAGGAAAAACCAGTTGGTTTAGTTTACTGTGCATATATGATAAATGGTAAAGCGCAAGTTCAAAAACATCAATTTACAGGTGAACGTTCTAGAATTAGATTGAGAACGTCACTTACAGTATTTGACAACATACGTCGATCAATGCTATAATCAATTGACAATATTTTACAAATAGATTATAAGAAAACTATCTATGATTTCTGTTGACATATATTTTTATTAGGTTATAATTATATATAGAACAGACGTTCGAAGAGGGGCACTCTTCTGAATTTAAAAATAAAGGGTTGGTGGATATAATGGCAGCTGTAAATAATGATAAGAGAAAAGCTTTAGACACGGTTTTAGGGCAAATAGAAAAACAATTTGGTAAAGGCTCAATTATGAGACTTGGTGATGATAATACTAGATTTAACGTTGAGAGTGTCTCAACTGGATCTATCGATCTTGATATAGCGCTTGGAATTGGTGGTATACCAAAGGGTAGAATTATAGAAATCTATGGACCAGAATCTTCTGGTAAAACTACCGTTGCTCTACACTGTGTAGCTGAAGCTCAAAAAGCTGGCGGGGTTGCTGCTTTTATCGATGCTGAGCATGCACTCGACCCAGTTTACGCAAAAAAAATTGGTGTTGATATTGATGAACTTATTTTATCTCAACCAGATACTGGTGAGCAAGCTCTTGAAATTGTTGATGCATTAGTTAGATCTGGTGCTGTAGATATTATAGTTGTTGACTCAGTTGCAGCTCTTGTTCCAAAGGCAGAGATTACTGGTGAAATGGGAGATTCTCATATGGGTCTTCAAGCTAGACTTATGTCGCAGGCACTTAGAAAGTTAACTGGAGCTATTAAAAAATCTAACGCAAGTGTTATATTTATCAACCAATTAAGAATGAAGATTGGTGTTATGTTTGGTAACCCTGAGACTACAACTGGTGGTAATGCACTTAAGTTTTACGCTTCTATTAGATTGGACGTAAGAAAAATAGATACAATTAAACGCGATGGCGAAGTCCTAGGTAATAGAACGAAAGTTAAAGTAGTTAAAAACAAAGTTGCTCCACCATTTAAAATTGCAGAATTTGATATTATGTATGGTGAGGGTATATCTAGAGAAGGTTCAGTTCTTGATTGTGCTGTTAATGCAGAGATCATTAAAAAAGCTGGTGCTTGGTTCAGTTATAATGATGAAAAATTAGGTCAAGGACGTGAGAATGTCAAAAAATTCTTCATGGAGAACCCTCATATCTTAGACGAAATTGATCTTAAAGTTAGAACACACTTTGGACTTGGAGATAAAGCAGATGTTATAGAAAGTGAAACAACAGATGAAGAATTAGATTATACAAATTAATATGAAATTGAAAAGTTGCTAATTTTAGCAACTTTTTTTTATGTTTAATATACTGAAAATATAAAAAAAGTTATACTATACTTTAAAATATGTGAGAATGATGGTGTAAAAACTTAATCGAATTTTAAAAAGTCTTCCAAACCCTTTGTACACAGTGGGTTTGAACTTGACATAAATATTAAAAAAGAGTAGAATGTAATAGAAATAAGATGTAACAAACAAAGAGTTAGAAAAAATTAGAACAATTTTAAATCGATAGTCAAGGATCGTAAAAGGATCTGCAAGTTATTGATTCATAATTTATTATTAAATTATGAAAATAATAAAACCGGAGGTGAACGAGATTAATACTTTATTATTTATACCAGTAATCGCAATAATAGTACCTCTAAGTGTTGGTATTGGTTATTTTTTCAGAAAAAAGACAGCCGAGAAGCTTATTAATGGTGCTGAGAGTAGATCCACTGAACTTGTTTTAGAGGCTACTAAAGAGGCAGAGACAATTAAGAAAGAAAAAATGATTGAAGCAAAAGAAGAAATTCACAAACAAAGATCTATACTTGAAAAAGAAACGCGTGAGAGAAGATCTGAAATTCAAAAGATTGAAAAAAGAAATATTCAAAAAGAAGAAATGCTAGATAGACGTTCAGAAAACTTTGAAAAGAAAGAAGACAAATTACAAAACAAAGCGAAGGAATATGAAAATAAACTTAGCGAAGCAGAAGAATTATATCAAAAGCAACTTAATGAATTAGAAAGAATATCGGGACTTACTTCTGAAGATGCTAAGAATTTTTTATTAGCAGATCTTGAAAAAGAAATTAAGCACGATAAAGTTCTTATGTTAAAAGAAAGTGAAGCAAAAACTAAAGAAGAAGCTAATAATAAAGCTAAAGAAATTATAGCTTATGCAATTCAAAAATGTTCTGCAGACTTTGTATCAGAAAGTACAGTATCTGTTGTAACACTGCCAAACGATGAAATGAAAGGTCGTATTATTGGTAGAGAAGGAAGAAATATAAGAGCACTTGAAGCCTTAACAGGCGTAGACCTAATCATTGATGATACACCAGAAGCAGTAATATTATCATCATTTGATCCAATTAGAAGAGAAATTGCAAGACTTGCACTTGAAAAATTAATTGTTGATGGTAGAATTCATCCAGCAAGAATTGAAGAAATGGTTGAAAAATCTAAAAAAGAAATTGATGCTCAAATTAAAGAAGCAGGAGACACTGCTACTTTTGAAGCGGGTATACATAACTTACATCCTGAGATTGTTAAGTTAATAGGTAGATTAAAGTATAGAACTAGTTATGGACAAAATGTTCTTAAGCATTCACTTGAAGTTTCTTACTTAGCTGGCGTTATGGCTGCTGAGCTAGGACTTGATGTAAGAATTGCTAAGAGAGCTGGTTTACTACATGATATAGGTAAAGCAGTAGATCATGAAATCGAGGGAACTCACATCGAAATTGGTATGAACATCCTAAGAAAATATAGAGAATCAGGAGCTGTTATTCACGCTATGAGTACACATCATGGTGATTATGAACCTGAAACTTTAGAAGCGGTTCTTGTTACAGCGGCTGATGCAGTATCTGCGGCTAGACCGGGTGCAAGAAGAGAAACACTTGAAACTTATATTAGAAGACTTGAGACATTAGAAAACATCGCCAACTCATATGATGGCGTTGAGAAATCATTTGCTATTCAAGCTGGTAGAGAAATCAGAGTTATGGTAACTCCAGATAAGATCTCAGATGATGATATGGTTCTAGTAGCTAGAGATATAAGCAAGAGAATCGAAAGTGATATGGACTATCCTGGACAAATTAAAGTTTCTTTAATTAGAGAGAGTAGAGCTGTAGATTACGCAAAATAGAAATTATTATGTGAAATAGAAAACAAAGCCTCCCAATTATTTGGGAGGCTTTTTATATACAACTTAACATAAATATTAACTAACTAAAGAAGTTATATGTGTTTAACCAATATTTAAAGCGGGTATTTATATACTAATATCAAATATAGACTTAGCTTAATATGCTCCTTACTAAGAAAGCTAAGATATTATTGATACTTAAAATATACTATCATACTTAGATTTGTAGTAATTAACGAAAGAGATTTAGTAGCATAAAAAGGAGGCGTAATAATGGATATTCTAAAAGTATCAGGAAAATCAAACCCAAACTCTGTAGCAGGTGCTTTAGCTGGTGTAGTAAGAGAATCAGGTAGAGCGGAAATACAAGCAGTTGGTGCAGCAGCAATTAATCAATCAGTAAAAGCTATAGCTATTGCAAGGGGATTTTTAGCTCCTAGTGGAATTGACCTTGTATGCATTCCAGCTTTTACAGATATAGAAATTGATGGTGAAGAAAGAACTGCTATTAAGTTAATCGTATTTCCAAAGTAAGATCACTAGTTAAGGAGGACCTTATGGATAAATTAAAAGTTTCATCTCATTCAAATCCAAATTCTGTTGCAGGCGCTTTAGCTGGTGTTATCAGAGAACATGGAAAGGCAGAACTTCAGGCAATTGGTGCAGGAGCAATTAATCAATCGGTAAAAGCTATAGCAATAGCTAGAGGCTTTGTAGCTCCATCTGGTATGGATCTAATATGTGTACCTGCATTTACAGAGATAGAAATTGATGGTGAAAAACGAACTGGAATTAGGTTTATAGTTGAACCTAAATAGATAATATATAAAGAAGAAGTGATACTTTCATTTCTTCTTTTTTTTATATGCAAATCTTCAACATAAAAATTTACCTAAAAAAATTTAGTAAGCATGCTATAATATAAAATGATAAAAGCTCTATTAAAAACATTGATGAATCTTTTATCTTAATGTATAATATAACAGACGAACATAAACGGCGTATTTTCAAAATACGTTCGCATATTATAAAAAGGATGTGTCGATATTGTATAATAAATACTCAAATCCATTAATTGAAAGATATGTAAGTGACGAAATGGCGTACATTTTCTCTCCAAACAAGAAATTTTCTACATGGAGAAAACTATGGACTGCACTTGCAGAGTCTGAGATGGAATTAGGTCTAAATATCTCTAAAGAACAAATTGAGGAACTTAGATCAAATATTGATAATATAGATTTTAAAAATGCAAAAGCTCATGAAAAGAGAGTTCGCCATGATGTTATGGCACACGTACTTGCATATGGTGATGTATGTCCAAATGCAAAAGGGATCATACATTTAGGCGCTACAAGTGCATTTGTTGGAGATAACACAGATCTTATAGTTATGAGAGAAGCACTTGAGCTTGTAAGAGTAAAGCTTGTAAATTTGATTTCAAAATTATCAAAGTTTGCATTAGAATATAAAAGTGTTCCAACACTTGCTTATACACATCTACAACCAGCACAGTTAACTACAGTAGGTAAAAGAGCAACACTTTGGATTATAGACTTACTTATCGATTACGATGATGTTTCTTACATAATTGATAATTTGCAGATGAGAGGTGTAAAAGGTACAACTGGAACTCAGGCAAGTTATCTTAAC
>JBARWW010000365.1:0-1706 GCA_049647005.1 Acidaminobacteraceae bacterium
CTTGTAACCAATCATTTACAAATATCTGTTGAAGTGAATACACACTATCGCCAGCAAGCATAAGATGAGTATCTCGCCAAAAACCAATTTTTGCATTTTTCCCAAGATATTCATCACCTATATTTAACCCACCTACAAAACCAACACAACCATCTATTACTATTATTTTTCTATGGTTTCTATAGTTAAGCTCTCTCGATATAAGTGGAAGTGCTACTGGAAAAAAGCTATTAACTTTAACTCCAGCTTCTTTTAAAGCGCCTATATATCTACTACCAAGCTTCCAAGAACCAACACTATCATATATAACTCTAACTTCAACTCCAGCCTTAGCTTTTAATATAAGTATATCTTTTATCCTATTACCAATTTCATCATCACGTATAATAAAATACTCCATATGAATATGATCATCGGCAAGTAGTAGTTCTGATATTATTTTATCAAATGTAGCATCACCATTAGTCAATACCTCAACCCTATTATTAATAGTGAAGGGGGTGTCGGAGTTCTTTAAAAGTAGATTTAGTAATTTGTTGTTAACTTTTGAATCATCCTGAAATAAATCAATGTAATCTATAATTTCTCTTTGTATATCAGCAGCTCTACTAAGCCTATTTATGTCATGTTTTATCTTTCTTCTAGTTCTAAATTTATAACTCATACTTCTACCAAATAATATATAAAAGACAAATCCAATTACAGGAAACAGAAATAAAACCATAAGCCATGATATTGTCTTAGATGGATTTTTATTCTCAAGTAGAATTACAATTGCAATAGCTGCAATATATATAGTAAAGTTTATAGCAACGAATCTTTTGCCCCATAGATATATTGGACTTGAACTTATGTTTAGGTTTAAAAATCCAAGATACACCTGATAAGTAAAATATACTCCAAGTATTAATACTGCAATAAACAGTATTTGTTTAATTATTTTTTCCATAAGCCACCCCACATTAGCAATTTGGTTAAGTGATTATGATATTTGTTTGCAATTTTTCCTATTTAATTAGAAAATACTCTGGTATTAAATTCTACACTCCATTATCTTATGTTATCTAAGTTTACCTCGGCTCTAAATATAGGCTGTCCTTTTCCTGCAAATTTCGCTTCATATTCAGTCATAACGTTATCTTCCATATCATCATCATGAAGATCAAGAGATATCATTTGCATCTTAAGTCCTAAATCGGCAAATTCATTTAATGAAAACTGGAATAAGGGTCTATTATCAGTTTTAAAGTGAATCCATCCACCTTCTTTTATAAAATGCTTGTAAACTTCAAGAAATCTTCTATGTGTGAGTCTTCTTCTTGAGTGTTTATTTTTATGCCACGGATCACAGAAGTTGATATATAATCTATCAAGTTCATCTTTATCAAAAACCTCATTTGATGTATATACATCAAATAATAAAAATCTTAGGTTTGCTTGATCTACACCTTCTACTTTTTGCATAGCTTTTATAAGAACCGCTGATTTATACTCAACACCAATATAATTAATATCGGGGTTAAGCTTTGCAAGCGTTGTTATAAAGTTTCCTTTTCCAGTTCCAAACTCAACATGTATAGGATTATTATTGCCAAATATTTCTCTCCATTTACCTTTGGCCTTGCTTGGTTCCTTTATAATAAATTTTTCCTGCGAATAAATATAATCTTCTGCACCTACTATTTTTCTTAGTCTCATCTTTTCTC
>JBARWW010000366.1:0-2131 GCA_049647005.1 Acidaminobacteraceae bacterium
GATTAAATCTCTAATTCTACCCTTATCTTGCATAGCTTCGTAAGAATCGTAGTATTTATCTTCCATTGTAATTAAACCAAGACTCATTAATGTACCAAATCTATAGTTATTTACTGCTAGTTTATATTCTTTAGCAGGATCAAGTGCTTTACCATTAAAGATAACGTTCTCAATTCTAGATCCCGATTCTTTAGAAATATTGACATCATAAGTAAGTCCAGAGAACATATCGTAGTTGTAACCTCTTACGTCTCTATTAAAGCTTACTGTGACATCACCTTTTTCATAAGTGTTGTAGTAGTTTGCTGACCATTCCATATACTTAAGTAAATTCTCACCAGTTATTTTAACACCAACTAATGTGTTTGAATATTTATAGATATATGCAACATCTTTTTTCTTGAAGTCTCCCGCCAATAAGTTAGAACCCATGTTAAATAATGCTGCAGATGAAACATCTGACTTAGCATAGAACATTTGAACATCATTTATCAAATCAATGATTGACGTATCTTCTATCTGTGAAGTTGGCATAGTGCTAATTTTTTCTTCACCAGTGATGAAGTCAGGATTAACAATATAATCATTTAAAATCTTTCCTATGATAGTATTTGCATCTGTTAATGACTCATCGTGAACAAATTTGAATTCTTCCAAGATTGATTCATCAGCATCAACATTATAAGTTTCAAGGTTTATCGTTTCAACAGAAACAACTTTTTTATCTGCCATATTAAATTTAATATCTGCTTTAGCTAATGCCCAACCGTAACTACCTGGCTCAATAATTTGAACGCCGTTAATTTCTTCTGTATACCTAGCGTGTGCGTGTCCTGAGAAGATAACGTCGAACTGTGGATAAGCGTTTGCTACTTCTTCAACACCTTCGTATCCATGCTCTCCTTCTGGACCAACGTGATAAGCACCAATTAACACATCATACTTACCTTCTAATTCTTTAAGCACTTTGCCTGTTTCTTCAAGAACACCAGTAAACTCAAGTCCAGCAAAATGACTAGGAGAACTAGCTTCCCAAGTTGGAATATATGGAGGTAACATACCAACTATAGCAACTCTAACACCATCAATTTCTTTGATAACGTAAGGAGCAATCCATCTTTCGTCAGTACCTTTCTTGTAGATGTTTGAAGCTAATACATCACCTTCAAAAGCTTCGATGTTTTTCTTTAAGAAATCAAGCTCAAAATTGAACTCATGATTTCCTATAGTCCATACATCATAATTCATAGAATTCATCGCTTGAACCATTGGATGAATCGGTAAATCATTGAATAAATCAGCACTATTATCCTGAAGCGTATCACCTGTATCCATTAGGATAGTGTTAGGGTTCTTCGATCTCTCTTCTTTAATAATAGTGTTGATTTTTGCATAACCAGCATCTAAGTCATTGCTATCAGTTGCATAGTCATGAGGATAAATTCGTCCGTGCATATCCGATGTTTGTAGTATAGTAATCATGACCTCTTCGTCTGCTGCAAAATTAACGTTAAACGCAAATCCCAAAGCTAAAACAAAAACAAGTGACATTACTAAAAATTTACTCATGTTACTCTTCATTTTATACTTCCTCCCCTTTATGTATATCGCTTTTTGAAGCGATAATATAATTATAGACCTTTTAAATATGTATTTCAATTTTTATCCAATAACCATTTTTTAGGTGCATATACATGTTATTAAAGATAAAAATCCTACAAGTCACTAAAATTAGGACTTTTGGCATATGAAAAAATATAAATCTTAGTATGATTTGGCACATATGTTACGAAATGTTATAATTTGGACATTAAAAAACCGCATCACATATGTGTTACATCTCTTAAATTTCATTAAAACCCCATTCATCTTATAATTTAATATGCATTATTTCTTTCAAGTAATACATAATATTTCGGCTAAGTATATTTGTCCTTATACACTGTAATTAATAGTAAAAATAGGTTATGATATAAGTATATTTAAAGAAAGGAGCTTACGACTAGAGATGTTTAGTTGTATAAATTAAAAATGTTTTATATCTTTGGGCATAAAAATCCTGATTCTGACTCAATCTGTTCGGCTATTGGTATTTCAAATCTTAAAAACACGCTAAATCAAAATTCTTAAG
>JBARWW010000367.1:0-1568 GCA_049647005.1 Acidaminobacteraceae bacterium
GTAACATCAATATGAATTATAATGTCCTCTACTCCAGGCGTTCCAGCTCGTCCAAATACCATTTGCTCAGATAAAATTCCATTTGATGAACCAAACTCAGCCATTTGTTTTCCACTTTTATCCGCTCCAGTAAGCATCACATATACCCCTGTAAGAGTATGAGTGATTCCTTCGCCAATTCGACCAAGAACTTTTGTAGATATAGGTACAATATCCATGATTGTATTTATAGAACAATCACGATCTTTCTTTGTTAAAATTTTCACTTTAACAGACTCAATTAGCTCTGACTCAAATTGTTTATTAGTAATTAAAGTATCTGATATAGAAAGCTTACCTTTTTCTATTTTTGTTTTACATGATATTTCGACGTTTTCTATATGAAATGCTTTTATAGTTAAAGTCCTAATTACTTTTTTTTCTATTTTAATCACCTGCTTTTACAAGCGGCTCTAATGAGCCGCTTTAATTTATTGCTTTTTTAATTATTAAACCTTTGCTACATACTCGTAAGGCAATGAAATTATCTTACCTGCAGAAGGTATCTCTATTAATTGTTGCAATGTATCTTTAACAATATTAAATTGTTGCTCAATATTGTTTGGTTCACCAGCATTTGCACCCATTGGTACTAATGGTGCTACAGCTCTAGGAGCTCCATTTTGTCTTACAACTGGTGGTAAAGCTGCTATGATAATTGTAGGAATACCCGATTCCTCTATCGCACGCTGAACAATTACAGCAGTACGGTGACAAGTTCCTCAACCAGCTGTTAAAAGAACAGCGTCAACGCCTTCTTCTTTTAATTGTCTAGCGATTTCTGGTCCAGTTTCGTTAGTGAATTTATCTTGATTTCCTCCACCACCCATGAAGCCATAATGAGATGGAGCTACTGATCCAATAAGGCCTTCTGCTGCCATTTCTTTTAATCTATCTATTGGGAACATGCAGTTAATATCTTTGTTAACATCACCATTATCATATCCACCATGTGATACCATCATGTCTGAAGATGGTGAGCTAGTAGGTATAACTCTAAAAGAAAAGTCTCCTGCAAGATTGAATTTCTTATCGCTTTTCATATGTACTCCAGCTGCTGTTGCTAATGCAATTTTCATATCTTTTAATTCTTTAGTAACAGGCGTCCAAACTGGAGCTGGTGTTACTGGAACAAAGATTTCTGATTGCAGACCTTTTACAGGTGTGTAATTCATGTTAGTTCCTCCTATTAATCGCTTGTATTTTCTTCTAAATTTAAACGCTTTAAATTGCTTACATATTGCTGATTTGGATTTTCGTTCAACACTTCTGGATAACTCATGTTAAATCCAACTTCTTGGCCAATTTTTAGTTCATAATCAGTAATTAACATTCTCATTGGTACTTTTAGAGATCCAAGTCTACCTTTTAGATCAATACTTACAGATCCGTCTTTGATTTCAACTATGATGCCTTCCATAAGGATAATGTTATTTGCATATTTTAAATTAGACATAATTCACCTCGAATTGCATCAAAACTGAAATCTGATGCTGCTTATATTTTTTAGTATACCGACTATTCTATTT
>JBARWW010000368.1:0-7586 GCA_049647005.1 Acidaminobacteraceae bacterium
AAAGTTTATAGAACTACAGGCTATAAAATTATTGCAACAAGTACTTATAGTGAGGCTGGAATTAATGAACTTAAAGAATGTCTAGTGGGTAAAGTTTCAGTATTTGCAGGACCATCAGGTGTTGGTAAATCGTCTTTACTAAATGATATTCAATCAGGTCTTACACTTCAAACTGGAGAATTAAGTGAGAAGATTAAACGTGGTAAACATACAACGCGTCACAGTGAACTTATCGAACTTGATTTAGAAGGATGGGTTGTAGATACACCAGGATTTACATCTTTAAATATAGATTTTATTGATGAAGATGAGTTAGGTGAGTTGTATCCAGAGTTTGAAGAAGTGTCTGAAAATTGTAAGTTTGCAAACTGTCTTCATTTAAATGAACCTGGATGTAATGTTCTTGAGTCAATAAAATGTGGTCAAATATCTAAAGAAAGATATGAAACATATGTATACTTTATAAACCAAATTAAAGAAGCCAGGAGGTACAAGAAATGGTAAAGTTAGCACCCTCAATATTAGCAGCAGATTTTGGAAACCTACTATCTGATGTAAAAAAAGTGGAAAATGCAGGAGTTGAGTATCTTCATATAGATGTAATGGATGGACACTTTGTTCCAAATATTTCTTTTGGACCAGTAGTTATGAATGCTTTAAAAGGTAAAACTGATTTAGTCTTTGATGTTCACCTAATGATTGAAAACCCTGATATGTTTATAGACGAGTTTGTAGATGCAGGAGCGGATATTATAGTTGTTCATCAAGAAACATGTAAGCATCTTCATAGAACTATTCAAAATATTAAAAGTAGGGGTGTGAAGGCTGGAGTTTCATTAAACCCTGCAACACCTATAAATGTACTTGAAGATATTCTTGAAGAAGTAGATATGGTTCTTATTATGTCTGTAAATCCTGGATTTGGGGGACAAAGCTTTATAGAAAGTTCTGTAGATAAGATTAGAAGGCTTAAGAAGATGATAGATGAGCGTGGTCTTGATATTGATATTCAAGTTGACGGTGGAGTAAAGGCTAGCAACATCCGTAAGGTTGTAGAAGCAGGAGCCAATGTTATAGTAGCTGGTTCTGCTATATTTAAGGCTGCTGATGTAGCTATTGCAGTAAAAGAGATGAGAGCTGAAGTTGCTGATTTAGATGTTAAATAGCATAATTATAGCAAACGGTGAAATCAAGGATTATAAAAAAACAAAAATTATAATAGATAATATTATGACTAGTGGTGCAATAATTATAGCTGCTGATGGAGGAAGTAATCACTTAGATGCTTTAGGTGTAACACCAAATTACATAGTTGGTGATCTAGATTCTAGTAATTCATTAGATGAATTAAAATCAAAATTTCGAGGCTGTGAATTTGAGTTGTACAATTCCGAAAAAGATTACACGGATATGGAGCTTGCTATAAACTTAGCTGTGTCGCTATCATCGCCTCTTGTGTACCTTATAGGATGCCTAGGCAACAGACTTGATCATACTCTTGGAAATCTTTTTTTGCTTAAGACTATTAAATTTAAGGGTTTAAGAGGGGTTATACTTAATGAGACTAATCATGTAGAGTACATTTCAAATGAAATTGCTGAAATTGACTTTGATGGGTATAAATATTTTTCCTTTATACCAGTAGAAGGAGATATTAAATCAGTTACTTTAAAAGGAATGAAATATCCTCTTGATGATATGTTTGTTGAGTTCGGATCAACTCTTGGCATAAGCAATGAACTTGTCGGTAAAAAAGCAAGCATAGAACTTAGAGATAGTTCGGCTATAATAATTAAATCTAATGATTAACAAAAATTAAGTGACGCCTCTGACTAAGTAAATGTACGATATGTCAGAGGCTTTTATAATAGGAAAAAATATAAAAAAATATAAAACATATGGAATTATACAAAATATACTAGTGAGAAATGAAATTTTTTACTAGTATATTGACTTGCTCAAAAACGTGAAAAAAGCATGAACATAAATGTTCATGCTTTTTTCTTAGTCTGTGAACTAATAAAAAGTACTTTCGTAAATCAACTAAGTTGATTTAATTTAAAATTGGGTAAATCAAAATCTATAAGGTTATAGCAAGCTATAACCAGTTAATATAAAGTATAAAAGCCTACTAAAAGTAGACTTTTTATAGCTCACATTATACAGCTCTTTGAACACTACCTGATCTTAAGCATCTTGTACAAACTTGAATTCTTTTTGGAGAACCTTTTACTACTGCCTTAACTTTCTTAAGGTTAGGAGCCCAAGTTCTTCTTGTATGATTATTAGCGTGGCTGACATTATTACCAGACATCTTACCTTTTCCGCATACATCACATACCTTAGCCATCTACAACACCTCCTCGAGCGATTAAACTACATAAGCAAATATATTCTAACAGATTCTAATATAAATTGCAAGAAAATGTTTGCTTATATCGTCAATCATCTTGCTAATTATTTATGTATCATTAGATTTAATTCCAACGTACTTGAAAAACAACTATAGCTTATGATCTAACGCAATTATTCCTCACAAGTAGTAAGTATATTGTTTTTAGTCTAACAAAGCAACATATTTATAAAATAAAATTAGAAATGACTTTTATGCTTATCTGTAAATCAAAGGATTTATGACAATAATTAGTAAAGTTGTGGAGAATATGATACTTAAAAGCAATAATAGCAGCTTATAATTACCTTATATGCTTATTTTCTAATTGATTAGTAGTTGTTATTAAGATAAAATAATAGTAGAATATATTAGGTTAGATTAATTTTAAGATAAAATGTTGCTTCGGCAATGTTCTTATTGATATAATAGGGAGGTTTAATATGACAATAAAAGTAGATAATGATTATGGTGTTGTTTACATAAATGGTGATGTAATATCTACCATTGCAGGTGCATCAGCAATTGAATGCTACGGATTAGTTGGTATGGCTTCAAAAAATGCAACAAATGGTATTGTTAGCCTATTAAAAAAGGGTGATAATTTAAGTAAAGGTGTAGTAATTAAGTCAGAAGATGATGGTATCATTATTGATTTATATGTAATAGTACAATTTGGAACTAGAATTTCTGTAGTTGCTCAGAATATAATTGAAAAAGTCAAATATAATGTAGAGAATCAAACTGGATTAAAAGTTAAGAATGTTAACCTTAATATTGAAGGTGTTAGAGTTCAGTCATAATATTAGGAGGAAATGATTTGGAAATTTTAAATATTAATTCGGAACTTTTAACACAAATGTTTATTCAATCATCTAATAACTTAAATATTAATAGAAATTTAGTAGATTCATTAAACGTGTTCCCAGTTCCTGATGGTGATACTGGTACAAATATGTCACTAACATTAAACGCAGCAGTAACAGAATTAAATAAAAAATCATATAAAACTGTAAGTGAAGTTGCAAAGGTTATGTCTAAAGGTTCTTTAATGGGTGCTCGAGGGAACTCAGGAGTTATTTTATCACAGATATTTAGGGGATTTGCTAAAGCATGTGAGGGAAAAGAAACTTTAAGTTCAATTGACTTAGCACATGCATTCAAAGATGCATCTGAAACTGCTTATAAGGCTGTTATGAAGCCTGTTGAAGGAACTATATTAACGGTTATAAGAAAAACAGCTGATAAAGCTATGGAATATACAGACGAAGAAGTTCCAGTTCACTCTTTACTAAAAATTCTTATTAAGAAAGCGGAAGAAACTTTAGAAAAAACACCTGAGTACTTAGATGTTCTAAAGCAAGCTGGCGTTGTTGATGCTGGTGGTAAGGGTTTAGTTTGCATCTTAGAAGGTTTTTATAGTGCGGTAATTGGTGAAGAAGTTGCAGAGTTCCATCAATATAATGAAGAACATATTGAGCATGCTTCTGTTGAAGAGATTGATATTACATTTGGATATTGTACAGAATTCATTATAAAAAGTCAAAATCCGAATGTTGAAGAACTAAGTTCAAAGATTGAAGGACTTGGCGATAGTATGGTTTTTGTAACAGATGATGACCTTGTAAAGGTTCATATTCATACAAACAATCCTGGAGTTGCGCTTGAAGCTGCGCTTTTGTATGGTAATCTAATTAACGTTAAGATTGAAAATATGAGAGAGCAACATAGCTCGTTAATTGGTGCACCACATGAAGTACATAGTAAGCAAAAATCTCCACTAGAAAAAACTAAATTTGCCTTCATCAGTGTCTCTATGGGTGATGGCTTAACTAAGATATTTAAAGATTTAGGTGTTAACTATGTTATTGAGGGTGGTCAGACAATGAATCCTTCAACAGAAGATATAGTTAAAGCAATTGGTGAGTGTAATGCAGAAAATATATTTATATTACCAAATAATTCAAATATTATTTTAGCTGCTAATCAAGCTAAAGAACTTATAGAGGATAAAAACATATTTGTAGTTCCATCGAAGAATGTTCCGCAAGGAATAACTTCACTAATCGAGTTTGACCACAGTGGTGAAGCTAAGGAAAACTACGAAATTATGCTTAAGTCACTTTCTACCGTTAAAACACTTCAAGTAACTTACTCAGTAAGAGATACTGTGTTTAATGATATGAAGATATCTAAAGATGATATTCTTGGAGTGGGAGAAGGAGAAATTTCTTCTGTTGGTAAAAGCGTAAATAGTGTATCTCTTAATTCTATTGCAAAGTTAATTGATGAAGATTCTGAAATTATGACTATCTACTACGGAGAAGACATAAGTGAAGAAGATGCCAATATACTTAAAGACACAATCGAAGGGATTTATAAGGATTTAGAAATTGAAGTTTATTATGGCGGACAGCCACTTTACTACTACATTTTCTCTATCGAGTAAATATAACCACTATAAATATTAAAGAGCTAGCCTGAGATGGCTAGCTTTTTTACTAAGATGGAGTTTGAAATCATTGTTCCATCAAGTCAAGTGAAGTCAAGTCAAGTGAAATTAATTATATGAGTAGGTGATGTTATCAAACTAGAAGATTCGCTACTAGCACTAAAAGGTGTTGGTGCTAAAAAATTTAACCTATTAAATAATCTAGGTTTATATACCATAAATGATATGCTGATGCATTATCCAAGAACATATGTAGATAGATCAAAAGTGTACACATTAAGAGATGCTGATGATAAGTCAATTGCTACATTTAAATTTACGATTTATGATATAGAAAAATCTAATTCAAGAGGAAAATCACTGCTTAAATTGTATGTTAAAGATGATAATGATACAAATTGTGAAATCATCTTTTTTAATGCAAAATTTTTAGAAAGTAAATTTAAAGTAGCGTGTATTTACTACTTTTATGGTCAAATAAATAAGAAGTTTTCAAAGTGTTCCATGACACATCCCGACTTCACTAGTGAAATGAGTGATACAAAGTTTCTTAGAATAGAACCTGTATATAATCTAACTGCTGGAATTAACAATGCAGAATTAGTTCGCATGAGTGAACAAATATTTAAGAATATTAAGATAGAAGATGATTTGCATAGGAGCATAATAGAGCGAAATAAACTTTGTGATAAGGAATATGCTATTTACAACCTACATTTTCCAAAGGGAAGAAAAGAACTTAAAATAGCAAAGTATAGACTTATATTTGAAGAGTTTTTTAATTTGACTATAGGTCTGATATTACTTAAAAGCGATTATTCTATAAAACGTGGTGTAGTATTCGAAGAAAATTCAGTAGATTTATTTCTATCAAAGCTACCATTTACACTATCAGGTGCGCAGAGTAAGGTTTGGAATCAAATTTATGGTGAACTGTGCTCAGATAAACGTGTAAACCGATTGATACAAGGTGATGTTGGTTCTGGAAAAACAGTAATAGCTATGCTTGCTATGTACCTTGCCAAGTTATCTGGATATCAAAGCGCACTTATGGCTCCAACAGAAATACTAGCAAAGCAGCATTATAAGAGTTTTAAAGAATTCTTTAGTGAGTTTAATATTACAATTGAGGTGCTTACTGGAAGTACAAAAGCAAAAGACAAACTAACTGATAGACTTAAAAATGGTGAAATTGATATACTAATTGGTACACATGCTCTTTTAGAGGATCATGTACAATTTGAAAATATAGGTCTAATTATAACGGATGAACAACATAGATTTGGGGTTCGACAAAGAAATGTACTTTCATCGAAAGGTGATGATCCAAATATTCTTATAATGTCTGCCACTCCAATTCCTCGGACTCTTTCGCTTGTAATATATGGTGATGTAGATATATCTGTTATAGATCAAATGCCTAGCGGTAGAAAAGAGATAAAAACACATTATATAAGTAAATCAAAAGAAAAGAATATGTATGAATTTATAAGAGAAGAGCTGATTGGTGGACGACAAGCTTATTTTGTTTGCCCTCTGATAGAAGACTCAGAGAAACTTGATCTAAATTCTGCGGAGAGTTTATATAGTAAATTAAGTGAAAAGATATTCAAAGAATTTGAAGTTGGTCTTGTCCATGGTAAGATGAAAGGAAAAGAAAAAGAAGAAATAATGAATAGATTCGCGACTAATAAAATTAATGTACTTGTTTCAACAACAGTTATAGAAGTAGGTATTAATGTTCCAAACTCAAGTATTATGGTAGTTAGTGACTCAAATCGATTTGGACTTAGTCAACTTCATCAGCTTCGAGGGCGAGTGGGAAGAGGTGTTTACCAATCATATTGCTTCCTATTATCTGAAAGTCTTGGTCGTGTAGCCAAAGAAAGAATTAACGCTATGGTTGACTCAAGTGACGGTTTTAAAATTGCAGAACTTGATCTTAAACTTAGAGGTCCAGGTGAGCTGCTTGGAATTAGACAGCATGGTGTGCCAGAACTTAGAGTGGCTGATATAATAAGACATCAAAGCATTCTAGAAACTGTTCAGCAAGAAGTAAAATATATAATAAATAATAGTTCGAAAAATGATGCAAATGATTTAAAATTGTATATAGAAATATTGAAAGAAAAAATATTTAAGGATTTTACGATATAAACATTAGAGTTAAAACCATTTTGTGGTAAAATAGAGGAGGAAATACAGTGCGAATCATTTCGGGTAAGGCTAGAGGTATAAGACTGTCTATGATAGAAGGTCTAGAGACTAGACCAACTACAGATAGAATAAAAGAAAATATATTTAATTTAATTAATTTTGATATAGCAGGCAGTGTTGTTGTGGACCTATTTTCAGGATCAGGATCTCTTGGACTTGAGTGTGCAAGTAGGGGAGCTAAAGCAGTAACTTTAGTAGATAATAGTAGAAAATGTGATCAAGTTATAAGCGAAAATATCAGTATTACAAAACTTGGCTCATCTACAAAGTTTGTTCTTAGTGACGTTGCAACTTACATACGTAGAGTTGAGGAAGAGTCACTTGATATCATATTAATGGATCCACCATATTTAAAAGATTTCATAAATCCCCTTATAGAAAATATAGTAAATTTAAATATTTTAAATGAAGGTGGATTAATAGTTATAGAACATGAATACAGAGATGAAATTAAATTCGACGAAGAGTATCTAGAACTTCATAAATTTAAGAAGTATGGAAAATCTGGCGTTACGATTCTTAGGA
>JBARWW010000369.1:0-1653 GCA_049647005.1 Acidaminobacteraceae bacterium
GTTTAGACATATCTATAGCATTCTTAGTGACGTCTTTAGTTTCAAGCGATATACAATTATCATGGTTTGAAATGCTTAGCTCAGCACTGTCCTCAATGGTTATAATCCTCTCATGTTTTGGTATAAGGGAGGACATCGCATTTAAAAGTGTGGTTTTCCCCGAACTTGTACCACCACATATAAAAATATTAAATCTATTTTTAACAAAATAATCTAGTAGTTTACATACATCACTCTCAACTGTTCCAAGTTCAACAAGGTCTTTCATTTCAACATTTTTAAGAACAAATTTGCGTATGGTTACAGTTGGACCTCTTAGCGAAACTGGGTCAAGTATTACATTGATCCTTGATCCATCAAGTAACCTCGCATCAACTATGCTTGTTGTTTTATTAACTTTTTTACCAACCTGACCAAGTATGCGATTTATTATAGTAAGCATCTTTTCTTTATCTATAAACTTAGAGCTCGTCTTAATTATTTCACCATGTTTTTCTATATAGATAGAGTCATAAGAATTGAGCATAATCTCACTTATTTCTGGATCATCTAAATACTTTTGTATTACATCAAATCGTCTTAGTGAGTTATATATCTCATAGACCATGTTTTCCTTATCGGAAAAACTTAAGTTTAGCTCTTTATCTTCAAATACACTTCGCTCAATTTCTTTAAACAGTTCACCATCACATAAAGTTATAAGATTTTCATTTTTTTTTATAAGATTTAACTTATACTCTTCAACGGCACTACTTAACATCTACTCACCTCTTCAAGCAGACTCAGCTCAAACTTTTTATAATGTATCTTTGAAGAAGCCCATAGATTTTCCGATGATGCAATTTGAACATTTGAATCCCTAGTCTCACAATCTATAAGCTCAAAAAATTTCCTGCTATATATATGATCTAACTCCGAGTCATTTATACATTTATCAGAATTATTTCCATATGTCATGATAATATTAAGTTTTGCTTGTTTTTCAATCTCAGCTAAAGCTTTATAATCATTTAAATAATGCATAAAGAATATATAATCAATTCCTTCTAGTTCTCGAAGAGATTCAAGTAGTTTTCCGTACACATTACAATTCAAGTAGTAATCTTTAAATGAGTTAAATGGCTTAATATAGTAGTAGTTTTCATCATCAATATATGGAATATCACTTAAATTTAAGTCTCTATTTAGTATTTCTTTAGTTAAGAAGTCCCAGTTTGACTTATGAATATCACGACATGGATTTGTGTCTATAAGAAGTGTTCTACTTCCATCTACACTTAAATCTTCAATAACACTACTCACTATTTTTAAATCACTATTAAAACCTGTTGGTATAAGTATATTTATTATATTTTTCTCTAAATTCTTCTTTGTATAATCAGAAATTGACTTTAGAAAACTAATAGCAGGTTGATAAATATATAGTCCAACCTCATCCCTTTCCTCAGAAAGATAAACTACTTTTTCAACTTTTCCATATAACTTATAATCTCGTGTCACAAATACTACACTTTTACTCTCAGACTCTATAAGTTTTTCGAACGTCTTCTCTTCATAAGTCACGTAGAGCTTATAGTCTAAATCCAGTGTAGAATACAATTCTTTTAAGCTATTAGTAAATCTTTCATTTGGATAATACACAATTACATTAAT
>JBARWW010000370.1:0-4677 GCA_049647005.1 Acidaminobacteraceae bacterium
TCATAAAGTTTTCCTTCATTTCCTTCTATAATTTTATAATCACATATTGTGTTCTTATTTATAACACTTAGATTGTTTAGGCTTATGTTCTTTATCTGTGGTTCCAATAAATTATAATAATTATCAACTGTAAAAATTAGTGGGTAACCAATCTTCGATTTTACAGTCATTGGCTCATGTTCAGAGTTGATTTTGAAATAGATACACCCAGATTTTTTAAATCCGAATGTCTCATCTTCAATAATTTCTACAACATTTGTTGGCTTACTTATAAATTCATTATATTCTTCTCTATCATTAAGGATATGACTGTGATGCATAATATAGCTCATACCTAACTTACTAGTAGTACTTTGGGGAAATTTAATTTTATAATCATCTTTTATATCAAATCTTATGCTTAAGACAACATCTTTTTTAAGAGCTTTCTCTAATAATAGAATAAGAGAATTACCCGCTTTAATTTCGCTTATTCCAGTGTTTGACTTATTATTAAATAAATTAAAATAGGTGTCCTCGATATCGATATATCTAGATATATCTTTTAAAGAGTCATCCACAGTGAAAACTGAATCAATTCTATTATTTATAACGTATAACTCTCTGGTCGTTTCAAAAATTTGTTCTTCTGCAATAAGTTTTGTGCCCTTTGGTATATAATGATCTTCCAAATTATTATAAAACTCTACTGTTCCACTAGATAAACTCACACTACTATCTACTCCTAGTATTTTTAGTAGTTCTATTTCTGATTGCTCAGATACATTGTCTATATAAAAACGCTGCATTTCCGTGAGCCAAGAAAGCATTTCAAGTATAGTTATACCTGGATCATGATAGTTTTCATCAGTCCAACTTTCACCATATCTATGAATTTCTTTTCTACTATCTTCCATAATTCTAGAAAAGCTTTTATTATCTAGTTTTTTTAGTGATATCATTATCTCACCTCATTAGGGCATAATCTCTATACTATGTTTTCCATTTTTAATTACAAAACTTTCGTCAAACTCTATCATTTTCGCTCTACTTATATATGCTTCTTTATTACCATCTATTATTTTAAATATTTCGTCTACACTTACAACTACGAATTTTTTATCGCTTTCAAGCTGACTTATTAAATCAGAAATTGTAGGAAGTGTTTTTATCTTCCACCCATTCTCTTGATATCCACCATAACTAAAATGAAGATATTTTTCTATAGATGAATTAATCTGGTCTGTAACTAATTTTCTTTTACCATATAGAAGTTTTATACGAATGTTATAAGATATCTCAATTATCTTAGGATCTTCAACTAAAATATCATTTTTAAGAAATGAAACTGGTAATATAGTCTCAATATATTCTCTAATACTCTTTTTCTGCTCTGGTTTTAACATGCTTCTTAGTACATCTTCACTTAGAACAACTATCTTTAAAAGCATCTTTGAATCTTCCAAAATACTAATCTTACATTCAACATCTAATAAATCTCTAAATCTATCTAGTATTTTATTTTCGTAATCATATTTCGTAAATGGTTTTTTTCTATACTTATAAAACTCTGATGTCCTAACCATTAACTCTTTAGTTTCTTCATCATCCACAGCACCTGTTGACTTTGAAAAATTATAAACTTTATTGATTCCTGAAATAGGAAGCGCCAGTGATTTCACTCCATATCTATCAACGCTTCCAAGCTTGCCTTTTGAAGTAAGATAATCATAGCTTATAAGACCATATCTTCCATATGGAGGTTTTTTACCATGTTTATCATCACCAAACAAAATTTGTTTTTTGAGCTTATCAAAGACAAATAATCTATCAAATTCTGATTTAGTTTGAAGGTTGCTTGTGTTTTCCCACTTTACTCTAAATGAAAGTATTCGTCCTTCTTCATCTACTTCTTCTTTATATATAAGTCCACTTTCGCGTAGCTTTTTTATCTCAACATCATTTAGATTATGAACTTCATTAACCCATACATCAAAAGATATAACATCCTCTTCTTCAATTAAAATTTCAGTATATTCTTTGCTTGTATCTACTACTCGATTTTCAAACTTTTCTAGTTGTTTTGTCATAACAGTATTTAAATGAATTGCTTTTAGATTATCTATATCAAATAATGTACTACTTATTCTAATCCAAGATTTTCGTTCGTTTAAAAAAATAGTTTTTGAAATTAATTTATCAATTTGTAACATTACATTGCCAGAACCGGTCAATCCATGAGTATGATCTTCAAACTTCAATCCTTCCCATCTTGATCGTTCACCATCAAAATTAAGATATGAAATGTTTAGTTTTGATTTGCTTGTGTACATAGATTTATACATATCAAAATAGATATTTAAGTCACCTGAAACAATATCCTCATTAAGTGCTAAATATAGGTTGTTGCTATCTTCAATATCAATAAAAAAGCCATATACTCTTTCATTGTTATAGACCTGGTTATATACGTTTTTGGTTGTTCCTAGAGTACATATAGCTACGTCTGATAGAGTCTGCATACTTTGAAATTCAAAAGTAGCATCTAAGTTTGTAATAAAAGGCGTTTTGTATAGTGGATTTAGTGCAAATTCATTTTCAATCTTTTCTACTGTAATTCTTATCAGATACTCAATTTTATCTTCAGTTTCTATAGGCATTAAATCATCTGGGCAGATAAACTTAATTTCAATATCCGTATTATCATTTTGATAGTAAAATATTTTTTCGTATTTTGGCTCAACATTAAGAATCTTCCAATCCACGCCAGTATAGTATTGATAATTCACTTTAAATATTGATAAAACTGGTCTTCGCATTCTGTCAAATTCTGATTTTTTCATTATGAGTTTCCAGTTTATAAGTTCCGTGTTGGCGCTCTCCACAACATCTTCAATAGATAAGTTAAAGCTTAGTTTTATAAGAGCATTTTTTTTACTAAAACAGGTATTTGAAATTATATCTATGCTATTTTGTGCATTATAGAGTTCAT
This sequence comes from Acidaminobacteraceae bacterium, assembly GCA_049647005.1. GTDB lineage: Bacteria > Bacillota > Clostridia > Peptostreptococcales > Acidaminobacteraceae > JBARWW01. The sequence continues at coordinate 2,972 of JBARWW010000370.1, forward strand.
TAAATGGAGCAATTTTTTCGCTTGTAGTAATCTTGTCATTAATTTTACAGTAATCTATATTGCTAGTCATAAAATTAATCTGCTCTATAAAGATCTGTGGATTAATTATGTACAATTCCCTAAGCGTCTCTGAATTACCAACAATTACAGCTCGTATATTATACTGATTATCCTCTTCTTCATCGGGAAAATAAGTATCGATATTTAGTTCGTTATTTTTATATAGTTTTATCTGATTTTCAAGATACTCTACTTTATCAAAAGCAGTCCATAAGGTGCCTGATAAAAACTCCCACCGTACATATGTTTCTAACTGATCTATATATCTTGCTTCAAACTCCTTATTACTTAATCTTAAACTTATTACAACTTCTTTTTCGAGTCCAAAAAGCAAACTACTTTTAAACAAGACAAAGTTATCAAATATATCTTCCGGTTCACTTACATTTGAGCTTTCATCTAATTCTAATGAATAATAACTATTTAATTTCTTGTTCATGTAAAGAATTTTTTCGATAGCCAGTGGATATGCCCACAAATCATCGTCAGTAATATACTTTACCCTCTCATCAAATACACTTATTGCTTCAAGCTCTGTTCCAGCATGTAGAAGTATTGGCTTCTTTTGGCCTATAGCCACATTAAAAGAAACCGGTACAATTGCTGGAGTTGCAACTTTATGTACAGGACTTGAAAAGTTTAAAAATGTTCTATAGTAGTTTTCAACACTAGAATTTAGTATCTCAACAGTTTCCTCTACTTGCTTGGAATAGACAGCAGCAAGTATTGAGCCAAGATCTGGGTTTTCATCATCAAAACGCCACTCGGGTGTAAAAGATAGACTCTTCTTTTTTAAACTTTCTATTATATTGTCATAATTTTTATTTATTAAAACTGGATTTTTCAAAATATCACCCTACTCCAACTTTGTTCCCTCATTTATATAAAATGGGTACACTAGGTTAAATAAATTATTGGTTTTTCTAACTCTATACCCAATATCAACGTTAATTTTGCTACTTTCTTTATTATCTCTTGAAACTTCAACTTCTATATCTGTAATCCTTGGTTCCCAGTTCATAAGAGCTTCTTTTATATCGTATTTCATCATAGCTATTGTCGTACCATCTAAGGCTTCAAATACATACTTTGATAACTTCGACCCAAAATCTTCTCTCATTATACGTTCGCCCTTTGATGTGCTAAGTATAATGTAGATAGCTTCTTTTACATCATCTTCATAAGAACTTGACTTAAATCGTCCTGTTGAAGAATCTATTTCAATTGGAAACTTCCAACCGCTTCCTAAAAATTTTCCTCCCATAAAAACCTCCAACTTTAAGTATACTAATTAATCTTAACCATAGAACCTTTTATATTGATCATGCCAGCTGATTTAAGATCTAAATTACCACTACTTTTTATTTCTATCTGCGCTGATTTCATTGATATCTTTGCATCACTCTTAATATCTATCTGATTTTTACTTCCATCTATGCTTATCTTCGTTCCACCACTAGCAACTTCAATACTCGCTTTACCAGATATATTTACTTTTTTCCCTTCTCCATCTAGTTTGAGTGTTGCATTACCCTTTGCATCCTTTATATCTATAACATTTTTTTCATCATCAAGCACTATTTGAATTCCTTTTGCTGTTTTTATATTTATATTTTCTTTTCCATCTGTATCATCAAGGGTCACAG
>JBARWW010000371.1:0-3212 GCA_049647005.1 Acidaminobacteraceae bacterium
TTATTATTTCTACTTTTCTGCTTGATATTCCTTTATTTATCATTTCAATCCATATACATATTCGTTCTTGATTAGTAATACCTAATTTTGAAATAATTTCGTGGTTTTCAGTATTTTCAAGTGAAGGATCTAATCCAATATACTCAAATACTTGTGCGTTTATTGATTCAACCCTTTGTGCATCATATATTTGATTTACAAATTCTTCTGTAACAAGCTCAGGAATTAGAGCTTCTCCAGGAAGCATTTGGAAAAAGTATCCTTGTGTTGAATATTCAAAGAAAGCACCTATTTGTCGCTCGCGTTTTGTTAGAAACTTTTTAGCCTGTACAAGTTCTGTGATATTATAGCCGATTACCATAATATTAATTACTTGACCATTTTCTATAATTGGTTTTATTTGTAGATCAAGTTCGATTAGATGTCCATCATGATTCACAGTAATTGCTTCCATTCTTGTTGATTCTTCAGAACTGAAAACATGACCAAGTGTGAACATCACATTATTCTGTAGTTCAAGATTATTTTGCCACATTGGCAACTCCCATGCAGGAATTCCTTTTATATCTTCCAAACTAACATTTGAAAACTCAAGAAGTGACTTATTGGCATATATAATAGTCATGTCTGTCTCAAGTGAAAATATGAGAACGTTCATTTCATCTAATAATTGATTTTGCAATAATGTTTTTTCCATAATATCCCTCTTTATAATATAAAATATTAATGTTTAATAGTTTTGATTAGAATGTGATTTAAACAAGTAAAGTGTTAATTTTTCAATAATCGTTATAAATAGAAATCTTTAAAAAATTAATAATATAAGTATAACATGATTAAGTAAAATAAGTGCCATCGCAAGTAAATATATTAAATGTAAAATTCAAGCAAGTCAAATCTATAATATGATTTAGTCACTAGATAAATAAAGGTTATAGGTAATATTTTTATTGAATACAAAACTTAAAATACCTCTAAAAACATTTAAATTAATAGTTCTAAGAGTAAAAATATAGTATAATTTAAAAAGAATATAAGGAGGTAGATAGTTTTGAATAAAAAACAAGTTTTAGTAATATTAATAGCGACTATTATGATTTTTGTGGTGGGATGTACGTCAAAAGCTAGTGATGCTAGCGTAGAAATTACTGAAGAATCAGAAATTTTAGGATTTAATCCAACACTAGTTGATTATACAAGTGTACCTATGGCAACACTTGAGCTTGAAAGTGGTGAAATAATGAAAATAGCATTATTTCCAGAGATTGCACCAAACACTGTTAACAACTTTATTTCACTTTCTAGTAGTGGATTTTATGATGGTCTTACATTCCACAGAGTAATACCGGGCTTTATGATTCAAGGTGGAGACCCGCTTGGAAATGGAATGGGTGATCCAGGATATAGCATAAAGGGTGAGTTTACATCTAATGGATTTGAAAATAATTTGCCACATATAAAAGGTGTTTTATCTATGGCACGCTCTAATGACAATGACTCAGCAGGTTCACAATTTTTTATAATGCAGAAAGATTCTGATTTTTTAGATGAGGACTATGCTAGCTTTGGATATGTAAGCGAAGGTATAGACTTAGTCGATAAAATCGTAACTGTAGAAATAGGAAAGAATGATATGCCTAAAGAGCCTGTTATTATAAAAAGTATTACAGTTGAATTAAATGGATATAATCCAGCTGAAGTTGTAAAAGTTGGCGATGAATAGAAAATAGTATATTAATGTAGCTTTATAAATTAAGAATTATAGAATCCCCCATATAAAGTTGTGATACTTTATATGGGGGATTCTATTTAGCTTGATATGTTGTTTTCTAATTACAATAATATAAATAACTATAATAAAAGAGCGATATGACTTAAAATAGATTTATAAGATGATTTTATATGTTACTATAATAATAATAAATTTAGGGAGTGATATGATGAATTTTTTAGTAAATGCATATGATTATAAAGATGAGAAAGCACTAGCTAGAAGACTAGAGGTTAGAGGACTTCATATGGAAGGTATAAAAGATCTTTATGAAAAAAAGAACATTCTTTTTGCTTCAGCTATGCTTAACGAAGATGATATTATGTGTGGATCATCATTAGTTGTGGAGTTTGATTCTAGGGATGATTTAAATAAATGGTTAGAGAGTGAGCCTTATGTTAAAAACAAAGTGTGGGAAAAAATTGATATAAGAGTATGCAAAGTAGCCGATATGTTTTTATAGAAGAAATTTAAGCACTAAAATTTATGACTAAAGTATAAGATAAGAAAAAAAGCTGATTCAGAACTTGATAATTTATCCTCTGGGAAAATAATAGAGAAATTTGGATCTGAGTGTTATCATAAAGTATATAATGTATGGTTTTAAATATTTGATTTAAAGATGTTTTATTATAATCAATTAGCACGTTACTTATATTCCGCTTTATAAAAAGAGGCGGTTTTTTTTGCTTGTATATTTTACTATTAAGGTGGGTATGTATTAAACAAAGATACCTGAGCCTTATAAGAGGAGCTGAATTTATGAAAGCAATAATATGGGGTAAGTATGGTGGACCAGATGTCCTTAAACTTGGCGTCATCGATAAACCAGTTCCTAAAGACAATGAGATTCTTGTAAAGATACATGCAACGACAGTAAGTGCAGGAGACTGTGAAATGAGAGAGTTAAAGTTTTCATTTATCTTTAAAATATTGATTAGGATCTTATTTGGATTTTTAAAACCTAAAGATAAAATTCTTGGACAAGAGTTGGCTGGAGAAGTAGAATCAATGGGTAAAAATGTTACTAGATTTAAAGTTGGAGATAGAGTGTTTGCATCTACTGGTATGAAATTAGGCGCATATGCACAGTATATATGTATAGCTGAAAATCCAATAGATACAGCTCTTGCTATAATGCCTCGAAATATGAGTTTTGAACAAGCTACGTCTATTCCAATTGGTGGTATGGCTGCACTACATTTTCTTAAAATAGCAAGTGTTGAAGCAGGAGACAGAGTTTTGATAAATGGTGCTGGGGGTAGTATTGGTACTATAGCAATTCAACTTGCTAAATACTATGGAGCAGAAGTTACAGCTGTAGATAGAACTGAAAAACTTGATATATTACTTAGTGCTGGAGCAGATTATGTTATAGATTATAAAAAAGAAGATTTTACAAGTCAAAGCAAAACATACGATATTATATTTGATGTTATAG
>JBARWW010000372.1:0-5795 GCA_049647005.1 Acidaminobacteraceae bacterium
GTTATTATGTGAATGATATATTAACAGGCTTTTTTCATTTTTAATTTTAATAAATGAAATCACTAGGGAGAGAAAAAATGGTAGAGTGTAAAATTTGCGGAAGTAATACTAGAGTAATTAAAGATACACAATTTGATATAGATTATTATAAATGCTTGCAATGCGAATTTATTCATATGGATGAAAATAATCGAGTTTCATTTGAAGGTGAAAGAGCAGTGTATGATCTGCATGAAAATTCGCTTGAGAGTGAAGGATATGTAAATATGTTTCATAAATTTCTTGATAAGTCAGTTATTCCTTTTAAAAGTAAGGGAAGTGGACTTGATTTTGGAAGCGGACCCGAACCTGTACTTATGCAACTTATAAATAGAGATTATAACTTTTCGATGGAAAACTATGATCTACATTATCAACCAATGAAAGTTTATGATGGTAAAAAGTATGATCTGGTTGTTTCAACCGAGGTTGTAGAGCATCTAGATGATCCGATGGAAGTATTTGAACTTATATATGAAATACTTGAAGTTGGTGGTATTTTTGCTTTTATGACTATAATTCACAATAATAATGATGAAAGTTTTAATAATTGGTGGTATAGGAGAGATGAAACTCATATTTCCTTTTTTTCAGAAAAGACACTTAAAGTTATAGCAGATAAAGTTGGATTTAAATTTATATATACAGATAAAAAGAGATTGTTTACATTTCAAAAATAAGTATGTGTTTAATAGTAGCATGCTAAAGTCTAAACTTAAATTAAAACTAAATTATAAAAGTGTCATTAAATATAAAAAGGCTAGTGCATTGATTTTATAAGTGCACTGCCTTTTTTCTACATACTAAGTCTATCTTTTTATATTACTTATTCCTATTTCTAGAATTACTTTTAACACTTGCATTTGGTTTTTTAGAGTTACTTGTACTTTGACTAGTTCTGGTATTTTTAGAAGAAGTTTTACTAACAGTTTTATCAGATGCTTTCTTAGTATCTGAATTTCCATAGTAGTTCCTATTTTTTTCTTTTGCTTTTTTTATAGACTTTTTTTCAGCTTTTTTCTCAGCAAAATCAAGATCGTTTTGATTAATAGAATCTGCATTAATCTTAGTTTTTTTTCGTTTAGATGACCTATCTCGTACATTAGAGTCCTCACTAGCACTTAAATTACTTGCTTGTGCGTGCTCGTCTTTAATTCTATCTATTTTCATATCTATAAAGGTTTCTATTGCCTCAAGTCGTTTTTCATCTTTTTGTGTAAGAATTATATAAGAAGATCCAAGGTTTCCTGCTCTACCAGTTCGTCCAATTCTATGAACATAGTTCTCAGCTTCATCTGGTAAGTTATAGTTAAATACATGAGTAACACCACTTACATCAATACCCCTAGCTGCAACATCTGTAGCAACTAAAAACTTAATGTCGCCATTCTTAAAGGACTTCATAACAAACTCACGCTTTGATTGAGTAAGTGCTCCGTGAAGTTCTTCTACATTAAGTCCAACTGATTTCATTTCTTCATATAAAGAGTTAGCTCCCATTCTAGTCCTTGCAAAAACTATGGCTTTATTAGGTGGGTTTTGCTTTATAATATTCATGAAATCTTCAAATTTTCGCCTATTAGATGTTTCGATTACAACTTGAGATATATTTTCAAGAGTAATTTGTTCCTTAGGAGCCTTTATATATTTAGGTTCTGTCAAGTATCTACCTGTAAATGTATCTATAGCATGACTAATTGTTGCAGAGAAACAAAGAGTCTGTCTTTGCTCTGGTAAAGCCTTTATAATTAATTTTAAATCTTCTTTAAAGCCAATCTGGAACATCTGGTCTGCTTCATCGACAACAAGTGTCTTAAGATTACTAAATTCAATAGATCCACGTCTGATATGATCAAGAATTCTACCGGGAGTACCTATTACAAGCTGTATATTACCTTCTAGTTTATGAAGTTGTGCATTAACATCTTGTCCGCCGTAAGCTGCGAGTATATTTATCGGCTTTATTTCTGAGAGTAAAGTTGCAACTTCAGAAATTTGTATAGCGAGTTCTCTAGTTGGTGCTATTACAAGCCCCTGAATATGTGGGTTTTCTACGTCAAAATTCTGAAACATTGGAAGTAGAAATGCAAGTGTTTTTCCTGTTCCAGTTTGAGCTTCAGCAATTATATCATCACCTTTTAGAGCATGTGGTATGCTAAGTGATTGTATTGGTGTTGGTGTTATTATATTTTGATTTTCAAGAGCATATACAAGCTCATGATTAATACCTAATTTGTAAAATGACATTTTTAGTTGTCCTCCGTGTAGTGTTTGACGATAATCGCCTTATTATATCAGAAAAATACCTTACTAGCATATTAATTCTTCCATTTAAAATTTTATGAAAACAAAAAAGCTATATTTGATTCATATTATTTTAACGGTAAGTATTTTATGTTCACAGATTATTGAAAAGTAAAATAATCATAATAACTTTTAACGCTAACATAATATATAATAAAATGGAGAGATTCTTCTTGTATAAATATGTAAAAAAACTACTTAAACCATTGAAATTAGGAGAATAGAACGTTTTGTAGTATAATTAAAAATGACGTTAAAAAATTGTAATATTATAACAGTAGCTTTTCCAAAACATTGGTTAAAGTAAAAATTGAATAATTGGAGGGATTTAATGAAAAAAGCCTATGGATTTCCAAGCATGCACAAAGAGACCAACGAAAAAAGAGCTTTCTTACCAGAATTTTTTGGCAAGATGAAAGATTTTGGAATTGATATTTTTCTAGAGCATGGCTATGGATCCAAAATGGGGTATAGCAGTGAAGATTATCTTAAAGAAAATGATGGAATAATATTTTCAACTAAAGAAACTGTATATTCGAAAGATGTAGTAACTGTACTTAGAGCACCAAGCGATGATGAGTACAAGATGATGAAAAAGGGAGCAGTGATTATATCGATGCTTCATTATCCGACTCGTGAACTTAGAAATCAATTTATGGAAGAACTAGATTTAATACCATTTTCAATGGACTCAATGGTTGATGATGATCATAGAAGAGTTGTTGTAAATAATTATAAGACATCCTATAACGGTGCAAAAATTGCAATTGAAGAGCTTGAAAAAGTTATAGATACACAGTCACTAGACAGACCAGTTAATGTCTCTATAATCGGAATGGGTGAAATTGGCCTAACTGTTGCAAAATCTTTTAAGGACTTATCAAACAGTAGACTTAAGAAACATGGTAGTAGCTACAAAGGTCTTAAAGTTAATATGTTAACTAGAAGTATAACAAATAACGAAGAAATTCTAACTGAAGAAATTAGCAAGTCTGATATATTGGTTGATGCATCGTCACGACATGATACATCAATTCACATTGTTTCAAACGATCTTATCGGTAAAACACTTCCACACACAGTTTTACTTGATATAACTGCAGATCCATATGATTTTGAAAAAAATCCACCTCAAGTAAAAGCAATTGAAGGAATTCCAACAGGAACTCTTGACCATATCGTATTTAGTAAAAATGACCCAATTTATGATAATTTGAACGACGAATTAGAAAATAAAATGAAGCTTACTAACAGAAGAGTTGTTGTTAGCTGTAATGCATGGCCTGGTGTTGATCCAGTAGCCTCAGAAGAAATTTATGGACGACAAATGTTACCTATAATTAAGGTTCTTGTTGAACATGGAGAAGATAACTTGTCTATTGAATCAAGAGATTACTATGAACGTATCTTAGTAAGATCTTCGTATAAGTATTTTCTAGAGGAAGTCATGTAATAGAATTTAAATATTAAAAAAACATGATTCCTAGGAATTATGTTTTTTTTTAATAGCAATAGAACTTCAACTGTGAATTTTTTTGACTATTATTATCGAAAAAGAATGAGATTTTTTTTTAACATCTTGTATACAAATACTATGTGTAAATATATTAGAATAGGGTAAAATCACTATTAGTGAAAATTAAAATCACATAATGTATAATGGAGGTGTTACAATTGGTAACAGGATTAATAGAGACAATGGCAGTAGCTTATGGAGCAAAAATTATAAAAGCACTTATAGTATTTTTCATTGGTCGATTTATTATTAAAAATGTACTTAATATGATTGCGAAAATTTTCGAAAAGAGAACAATTGATAAATCTTTAGAAGGATTTGCTATTTCCATATCAAAAGTACTTTTTAATGTACTACTAGCAGTAACTATTGCAGCTATGATAGGAATTGAGATGACGTCGTTTGTCGCTATAATTGGTGCAGCAAGTTTTGCTGTAGGTCTTGCACTTCAAGGAAGTCTTTCAAACTTTGCAGGTGGTGTACTTATACTTATAACTAAGCCATTTAAAGTTGGTGACTATATAGAAGCTGCTGGTCATAGTGGATCAGTAAAAGAGATACAAGTATTTTACACTATCTTAACTACACCTGATAACAAAACTATCTTTATACCAAATGGAAATTTATCAAATAGTAGCTCTGTTAACTATTCGACGAATCCAACTAGAAGAGTTGATCTCAAATTTGGAATTGGATATGGTGATGATGTAGTTAAGGCTAGAGAGTTACTTGCTAAACTTACAAGCGAACATAAAATGGTTCTAAGTAATCCAGCGCCTATGGTTAGACTGTCTGGACATGGAGATAGTTCAGTTGATTTTGTTGTTCGTGCATGGTGTAGGACTGAAGATTACTGGGACGTTCATTTTGACCTACTTGAAACAGTAAAACTTGAGTTTGATAGAGAGAAAATCAGCATACCATACCCACAAATGGATGTACATTTAATTAATCAATAAAAATTTGAAAGTGTGACACATTTGTATTTTAGAGGAGGAGCCTAGTTACTTTAGGCTTCTTTTTTATTTAGACATACAAATTTAAAACTTTCTTAATGATATCTTAAGAATATTATAAGGGAAAACTAAATAAGTTTCGTTATATTTGATATATAAGTTGAAATTCATGTAGTTTTTGATCGTATAATTAGCGTTGGGGGTAATATGAGAGTCATTTGGAATGAATATAAAATAAATGTACTAATATATAAAAAAAATTTTTTTAGATTTTTAAAATATCAGATAACATCAAAAATAATACTAAGTATAATAATGCTTCCAATATTTTATTGGCTTGCTGCTAAACTTATGAATAATAGAGGCTACCAGTACTTAACTAATGGACTAATACAAAAATTTATTTTATCACCTCAAGGTTTTATCTTAATTATAATAGGTATAGTTTTTGGTCTTATGGTTATACTTATGGAAATTGGCGGACTTACCATACTTAGTTACCAAGCAATAAAAGGTCAAAAGGAGAGTAGTTACCTAGAAGTTTTAAAATATTCACTAGGAAAAATAAAGTATTTTGCAGGAATAGATGGTTTCTTTATGATATTCTATCTGTTTTTGATAGCACCTTTTCTTGGAAGTAATGTGCGGACAAGTGCATTAAGTAGTATAAAAATACCTGGGTTTGTAATGGACTTTATAAACTCAAAAGAATTGTATCAAATGTATCTGTCATCAATATTTATGGTCTTTGTTCTACTTTCAATTAGATGGATATTTTCAATTCATATAGTTTTACTCAGTGATAAAAAAGTAAAACATCCTCTTCATGAAAGTGGAAAACTACTTAAAAAAGAGTTTAAATATATACTTAAATATGTTATTTGTGTGTTTGCTATAAATGCAGCAATAGTTACTGTGGCTACAGCAATAATAGTCTTAATTACAATAGTTATTATGTTATTTATAACAGAATCTATGTA
>JBARWW010000373.1:0-9121 GCA_049647005.1 Acidaminobacteraceae bacterium
ACTTTGAAATGTTAAAGAGAGATCATAGTCGCTTTAGTGATTTACTTGAGCGAATGGATGATATGCCACTTGGTTCAGGAGCTATGTCAGGAGTTACTTATGAGACTGATAGAGAATTTATTAAAAATGAACTTGCTTTCTCAAGTGTAAGTTTAAATGCCATGGACGCTGTAAGTGATAGAGACTATGTTGTTGAGTACCAAGCGGCAGCATCTATACTAATGATGCACCTAAGTAGACTTTCAGAAGAAATGATACTTTGGTCATCAACAGAATTTAAATTTATCGAGATTAGCGACAGATTTACAACTGGAAGTAGCATAATGCCACAAAAGAAAAATCCAGACGCAGCAGAGCTTGTTCGTGGAAAAACTGGAAGAGTATTTGGAAACCTAATGGCGATACTAACTGTCATGAAAGGGCTTCCACTAGCTTATAACAAAGATATGCAAGAAGATAAAGAGGGTTTGTTTGATACTATAGATACTCTTGAGATGTCCCTTGAAATATATATAAACATGTTAAAGGAAACGAAGTTTTTAAGTGAAAATATGAGACGTGCCGTTAAATTTGGTTATCTAAATGCAACAGACGTAGCTGATTACCTTGTTCATAAAGGTATGAGCTTTAGAGATTGTCATGAGGTGGCTGGAAAGATTACATCATATTGTATAGATAGAGATATGGCTATTGAGGATATGGAACTTGATGAATTTAAATTATTCAATAATTTATTTGAAGATGACATATATATAGCTATTGATATAGATAATGTAATCGAAGGTAAAAAATCTTATGGATCAACAAGCAGAAAATCGGTACTACATTCAATTAAATGCGCGAGGGAATTATTAGAAAATATATAAATTAAAAATTAGAGAAGTTCAAAATAGGGGGATTTTAAAATGAAGAAAATATTAATACTTATGATGATGTTATCACTTGTACTTACAGCCTTTGTAGGGTGTGCTAAAGAAGTTGCCAAAGAAGAGGTAGAGCTAACAGCAGAATCAACTGAGGCAACTGAAGCTACAGAAACGTCAGTAGAAGATAAACTTAGTGAAATAAAAGAAAAAGGCGTTTTAGTTCTTGGTACTTCAGCAGATTATCCACCGTATGAGTTCCACAAAGAAATTGATGGAAATGATACAATCGTAGGATTTGATATTGATATTGCAAAGCAAATAGCGGCTGATATGGGTGTTGAATTAGAAATTATAGATATGAAGTTTGAAGGATTATTACCAGCACTTACAGCAGGTAAAATTGACTTAATCGTAGCTGGTATGAATCCAACAGAAGAGAGAAAAAAATCAGTAGATTTCTCAATCGTTTATTATGATCCATCTCAAACTATGTTAGTTAAATCAGAAATGGTATCAGAGCTAAATACTATTGAGTCATTTGTAGGAAAGAACATAGCTGTTCAAAAGGCTACTCTTCAAGAAGAGACAGCAGCAGAGGTATTTCCAGATTCAAATGTAAAGTCACTTAGTAAAATTCCAAACCTTATTATGGAACTTAAAACTGGAAAAGTTGATGGTTTAATATTAGCATCTCCAGTAGCAAATTCTTATGCTAAAGGAAATGATGATATTTCAGTAAATGGACTTGATCTTGGTAGTGAAGGTGGAGTTTCAATAGCTATTGGAAAAGATGGTGGCGAACTTATAGAATCAATTAACTCAACGTTAACTAAGCTACTTGATAGTGGTGAGTTGGATCAAATAATAACAGATGCAACACTACTTAGCGAAAGTGAGTAAATACTAAAAAATATAATAAAGGTCTTATAAAAAGTTAGTATGATTAGTTTAACTGATTATACTAACTTTATATTTATCATAATAAAAAGGTGATCATATGATTTTAGAGTTTATAATAGAAAATTTTGGATTTTTGCCAAAATACTACAAATTTTTCCTGAGTGGTACAGGCTATACCTTAGTTTTATCTATACTTACAGTAATATTTGGACTTCTTGGCGGACTTTTACTGGCACTTATGAAAACGTCAAATAATAGAGTTTTAAGAGGTATTGCTGTTGCCTATATAGAGTTTATACGTGGGACTCCACTTCTTATTCAACTATACATTGTATATTATGGAATAGCTGATATACCTATGTTCTTAGCTGGTGTACTTGCTATGAGTATAAATAGCTCAGCTTATATAGCAGAGATCATAAGGGCTGGTATAAACTCTGTAGATAAAGGTCAAATGGAAGCAGCACGCTCACTTGGTATGTCAATTTCACTATCGTATAGAGAAATTATAATACCACAGGCAATGAAAAACATATTACCTGCACTTGGTAATGAATTTATAGTTCTTATAAAAGAATCTGCTATCGTATCTGTAATTGGTATACACGATCTTATGTTTAACACAGATACAGTACGTGGTATAACATATATTGCATTCTCGCCCTTAGTTGTAGCTGCATTTATATACTTTATAATGACATTTACATTATCTAAAGTGCTTGGAAGAGTTGAAAGGAGGATGACTGTAAGTGATTAAAGTAAAGGATCTAAACAAAAGTTTTGGAAAGCTTCATGTACTAAAAGATATATCGCATGAGATTAATAAAGGCCAAGTAGTTGTAGTAATCGGACCAAGTGGATCTGGTAAAAGTACTTTTCTTAGATGCCTAAACCTCCTTGAAAAGCCTTGCTCTGGCGAGATAATATTTGAAGGATTTAGCCTAACTGATGAAAAAACTAATCTAGATAAACATAGACAAAAGATAGGTATGGTATTCCAGCAGTTTAATTTATTTCCACATAAAAATGTACTAGAAAATATAACGCTTGCTCCTTCAAAACTTAAAGGTTTATCTAAAGATCAAGCTGAAAAGATTGCTGATGATTTGCTTAGAAGCGTAGGCTTATATGATAAAAGAGATGCTTATCCAAATCAATTATCAGGTGGTCAAAAACAGAGAATTGCAATAGCACGTTCGCTTGCTATGAACCCTGATGTAATGCTATTTGATGAACCAACATCAGCCCTTGATCCAGAAATGGTTGGTGAAGTACTCGACATTATGAAAAAACTTGCACTTGACGGTATGACTATGATTATTGTTACTCATGAGATGGGTTTTGCAAAAGAAGTTGCAGACAAGGTAATATTTATGGATGAGGGTCAAATTGTAGAGATTGGAAGTCCGAGCGATATATTTGATAATCCAAAGGAAGAGAGAACGAAGTCATTTTTATCTAAGATTTTATAGATTTTACAGAGGAATTATAGAATATAAAGTTTACAAAATTATTATAAATGCTAAAGTTTATCTACTAAAGCGATTATATAGCACCTCCCCCACCTAAAAGCAGAAGGTCTAAAACTTTTGCTGTTAAAGGTAACAATTAAAGACAAGGTTTTAAAAAAGGCTAGAAGATTTGTAATCAAAATCTTCTAGCCTTTTTGCTTTTCGTTATATTAGTAAATAAATTTCTAACTTTCACAACCGTTTTACCTATCAGTAACTTTTGAATGTTTAGGCTTTTTCTTTTATATGTAAGCGCGGTACAAGCTTATGGCCCTAATGTTTTAAAGCTTTAAGCTAATAAATGGAAGCGCGGTACTAGCTTCTGCCCTTAATGTTTTAAAGGTTTAAGGTTCTAAGGTTTTAAAGTGCAGATATTACAATTAATTGAAGCGCAAGATATAGATTTTATTTGAGTACAAAATCCGGTTTTATATTGAAACGTTTTTGCCGACTGTTCGAGCTACGCGAGTTTTGGCAATGTGTAAATATAAAAGCGATATTTTGTTCAAATAAAATCTTAAAATCGAGCATCAATTTGTTGTAATATTCTTTATGATTTTCTTCTCCCATATTCCTGACCTATACATAATATATCCAACTATACATATAATTAGATTACTTATTATCATAGAATACCAAACTGATTTTTCAGCGAGATTTGTGTAGTTCTTAAGTATAAGTATCATTGGAAGCCTAATTGCCCACAGTCTACCCATCATCATAATCATAGCAAGTACAGTATGACCTGAACCTTGGAATGTTCCTATGAAGATTTGGAAGATTCCCATTAGAGGAATAGATAGAGTTACAAGTATTAGATAGTATGTGCCTTGTTCAAGTACTACAGGATCGTTTGAAAATATGCTGACTACGTCATTTGCAAAGTATATGAGCGGAAGTCCCGCAATTACTAAGAATGCAGTAGATAGTTTTATACTAGACCATACTGCTTCTTTAGTTCTTGCGACATTGCCAAAACCAAGGTTTTGACCAACAATAGATGCAAGAGCACTACCAATACCCATAGCAGGCATAAGTATAAGACCGTTAATTCTATTACCTATTGCAAATGCTGTTAGTGTTGCTTCTCCAAATGAGATAATAAATATATTTAGAACCATAAAGCCTACAGATGCAGTGGCTTGACCTAGTGAAGATGGAAGTCCGATTTTTAGTAACTTTGAAAGCACTTCTTTATCAAATTTCAAATCTTCTACATTTAGTTTAAAATCATTGTCATTTGAGAACAAAAGATAAATTGAAAATACGCCAAATATACCTCGTGATATAATGGTAGCATAAGCAGCGCCACTTATACCAAGGTCAAATATAAATATAGGATCTAATATAATGTTTAGTAGTACGCTAAATCCCCCAATTATCATAGGTGAATAAGTGTCACCAAGACCAGTTTTAATAGCATTATATGAAAACATTAAGAACATAGTTGGTGATCCAAGGAACATAATTTTTATAAATGAACTCGAATACTCAAACATTTCACCACTAATACCGATACCTCTAAGGATTATAGGAGCAAATATATAGCCAAGTAATCCGAGTATTATAGAAAATACAAAGGAAAAGGATATGATTTGAGCTGCAACCTTACTAGCTTTTTTCTTTTGATCAGATCCAATATACTGACTTATCAGTGTTGTTGCAGCCATAGAAAGACCAGTTCCAAGGGAAATCATAAAGAATATCATAGGCCAAACAAATTGCATTGCAGCTATTTCTGTAGTTCCAAGTTTACTTACAAAGTAAGTGTCTGTTAAGTTATATACAGTTTGTATAAGATTGTTGGCCATAACTGGTAGAGCCAGTACCAATATCACACGGTTTATATTGCCATGTAATATTAGTTGCCGTTTTTCACTAAAATTCATAGATACTCCTTAGCATAAAAATATTTTTATATACGAAATAATATAAGTAATTATAACATTTTCAAAAAAAAAAGCAATTACTTAGCTAGGCGAAATAGTTTGTTTTTCATGCTTAAGACATGGGGCAAAAGTATATGTGTTATAATAGGGAAAAAAACAGATTCTATATAGGAGGTAGATGGTATGGCTCTAGGACATTTAGATGATTTAATGGGAACGGTTGTAGAAAACCCAGAGGTTAAGGACGCTGTTATGAAGGTGTTAGTTACACCAGAAGACGGTTGGGAAGGTAATTATATGAGGGTGTTTGAAGTTGGTGTAGGTGGATTTACTCCAAAACATGCACATGCTTGGCCACATATTAATTATATTATTGAGGGACAAGGAAGTCTATTTCTAAATGGAAAGGAAAATCCTATTAAGGCTGGCTCATATGCATTTGTTCCACCAAATGAATTACACCAGTTTAGAAATACTTCTGATGTAAAGCTTAAATTTATATGCATAGTTCCACAAGAAGGACATAAGTAAAAATAATATTCAAACTTTTATGTATAAAAAGTTTTATCAAAGAAAGTAAGGAGGTTGATCTAATGGAGACTAAGAAATTAGTTAAGTTAGCAATCGTCGCTTCACTATACTTTGTTTTAACTGTAGGACTAGCCCCGATTAGTTATGGCAGTTTTCAGTTTAGAGTATCAGAAGTTATGACGCTACTAGCCTTTATTGATCCATTTTATATTCCAGGTTTAGTACTTGGAACAGTACTTGCAAACTTATTTTCACCACTAGGATTTATTGATGTAATATTTGGAACTGTGGCTACATTCATTAGTGTATTTATGATGAGTAGGACAAAAAACATATTTTTAGCTTCCCTATGGCCAGTTGTAGTAAATGGCGTAATCATAGGAATAGAGCTCTTTATAATGTTTGGAATTCCCCTAGTTATAGGTATGACTGAAGTAGCTATTGGCGAATTTGTAGTAGTATCAATAGTAGGTGTTATCATATTTAAATACGGAATTTTGAATAATCCTAGAGTGCTTGATATACTTAAGAATAATAAATAATTTGCTGCTCGGATTTGGGCTATTATTTGAATAAAATTTTGCTTTTATTTTGAAGTTTTGGCGAGACTCGCGAAGCTCGGACAATCGCCAACTTCAAGATAAAATCTTCATTTTATACTCAAATAAACGCCATACCCTGCGCTATAAATCATTCATTATCTGCATTTTAAAAGCGTTAAAGATGAAGACCATAAACCTGTCGTTCTTCGAACGTTGGGATTAAAACATTAAAACATAAAGAAACTGCTAATACATAACCTAAGTAAGGTTCCTGTATTAGCAGTTTTATTTTTTGTACTATAGATTATATCTTTTATTACTTGTTAAAGCTTTAAAGCACATATATTACATTAAATTGAAGCACTTAATTTGCTTTTAAATGAAAACTCAAGTCAAGCAGCAAATAATTGAGGATTTCTTATTCATTTAAAATCATATTATAATTAATTTATTGTAGTATATTTAATTTTGTTACTAAAGTGCGTATACGACCAAAGTATAAAGAATACAGAAGCGCTAAATAGAATTATGCTTGATCCTGATGGTATGTTTATAGTGTATGAGATATATAGTCCACTTAGCGTATAAAAAATACCAAATAAAGCAGATAAAATCATCATATTTTTAAGTTTGTTAGTAAATAACTTAGCAGATGATGGGGGAATAGTAAGTAGTGCAATTACTAATATAATACCGACCACTTTTATTAGTGAAACTATAGAAACAGCAACCATAATAAATAGAGTATAGTCAAAAGTACGAGTGTTAAATCCAAGTATAGATAGAAACTCTTCATCAAATAAGTAACTCTTCCAGTAGTTAAATAAAACTGAAATTATAAGAAATACTAAAATAGTATTTATAATAATAAGTTTAAGGTTAAAGCTAGATATAGTAAGTATGTCTCCAAATAAATAGCTAGTCATATCTGGTGGATAACCTGGCGTAATCGCAATAAATAGTATACCTAGTGACATGCCAATTGCCCAAAGGATAGCTATAAGTGAGTCATTATTACCCGAATCTGAATTTCTGTGAAATAAAGTTAAACCAAGTGCTGATAAAATGGAGATTGCATAAGCGCCAATTAGGGGTTCAATACCTAGGTAGTAACCAAGTCCAATGCCACCAAATGATGTATGTGCTATACCACCACTTAGCATTACCATTTTTTTCTCGATTATAATTGACCCTATAATAGCACATAGTATGCTTGCGAATATGCCACCGACAACTGCATTTTGTAAAAATGTATATTTAAATAATGCTTCTATCATCTATTTTACCTCCGCATGTGTTTTTAGTACTCGATGAGGTATATTGCCGTGAGCAATTAGATCAATAGGGCATCCGTAAACTTCATTCATGACTTTAACAGTTACAAGATTATCATCATGTACATGTAGTGTTCCGTTTAAGCAAGCTATATGTTTAACGTATGATGAAACTGCATTTAGATCATGAGAAACAAGTATAATAGTTTTTTCAATATTTAATTCCTTCAGCAGTTCATATATATCATTTGTAGATTTAGAGTCAAGACTTGCAGTTGGTTCATCGAGTACAAGTACATCTGGGTTTGACATAAGGGCTCTTGCAATTAGTGCCTTTTGAAGTTGACCACCTGATAACTTATTGATATTACGATCGCAAAGTTCATAGATTCCAACTCTTCTCATGATATTTTCAGATTCTTTAATTTGATCTTTATTAGCGCGGAAAAATGGAACAATAGATTTTTTAAGTATCCCCATTTGAACAACTTCCTTAACTAGTATAGGAAATGATTTTTCGAAGTTTGAAAACTGGGGAACATAACCGATACGTGCGTTTTTTTCTACTATTACTTTTCCAACTGAAGGCTTTACAATTCCAAGCATGGTTTTAAGAAGTGTGGTTTTTCCACTGCCATTTGGACCTATTATGCCTAAAAAATCACCTTTTTCTATATCTATGGTAACATTATTAAAAACATTAGTGGAATTATAGTTAACACTTACATTATCTACTTTTATTTGCGTATTCATTTATATCAACTCTCTTCAAATTATTTATATAGTAGCTTACTTAAGATTACTTTTTAAAGTATCAGTCATCATATATAAGTTCTCAATGATATTTTCACTAAGGGGATTAATCTCGATAACCTCACCATCAACTTCACTTGCAATTACTTTAACCTGTGAACTGTCTATCTCGCTTTGATAGAAGATAACTCTTATGTCATTTGCTTTTGAAAACTCAATTACCATCTCAAGAGATTTTGCTGTAGCCGTCTTACCATTTTCTTCTATAGCAATCATATTCAGATTATAATCATCTGCGTAGTATCCAAGAGAAGGATGATATATGATAAAACTTTTATTGTTTTGATCCTTAAGAGAATCTTTTATATACATATCAAGTTCATCAAGTTCTACTATAAAGTTATTGTAATTATCAGTGTAAAAATCTTTGTTTTCCACGTCAGCTAAAATTACTTCGTCAAGTACAAATTTTGCCATAACTTTAACTCGTTTTGGTGAAAGCCAAATGTGTGTATCAACACCAACATCATCATGCCCATCTTGAGAAACGACTTCTGTAGTTTCACTTGACTGAGTAGATGTATTATCGGTAGCAAATTCTTCATATAAATCAAATGATAGAACATTATATTCATCAGCAACTGCGTCAAATAAATCCGCTATCTTAATATTTGAGTTAAGATCTCTTAAACTTGGAAGTATATTGGCACTTTCAGTAGGAACATCAATAGTAAAATATATATCAGCATTACTAAGGTCCTCAAGGTCTGATGGCTTAGGCTGATAGTTTTCTGGGCTATAGCCCTGTGGTATCATAGTTATTACCTTAGCTTTACCCATAGTAATCTTTTCAAC
>JBARWW010000374.1:0-13163 GCA_049647005.1 Acidaminobacteraceae bacterium
AAATATTTACTTATAAAATTCATCGCTATCATTAATCATTTTTTCAGCCCATGATACAGAATCTGTATAATCCACTAAGAGATTGTTAAAATTATAATTGATTTTTCTCGCAGAATCTATTGCTCTATCAAATTTACCATGCTCATATGCATAACATAATGAAATTGCATCACTATATTTAGTTTTTTTACCGAGTAAAGAATCTTTTAATTCGTCTGCTATAGGTATAGATTTTAGTGCATCTTTCATATCCATTTCAAGTATAGTATCAAGTATTGATAAAGTACCAAGTAATGATAATTCATCAACAAAATTTTTAAGGTTTGAATTTTGTCCAATTTCTTTAAGTAAATTAGTTCGTATCATTGCATATTTTACAGCTTCATCTGTTTCATGTCTACTCATAGTTTGTACCATTGCAAGTGATAACCATTTACTGAAAGATTTAACTCCAAGAATTGCAATTGCTTGATTTATAGATGATACTTCTGAACTTAGTCGTGAATTTGAGTTTACCAACTTAAGTAGTTTATAAGCTAGTGATACATCTGATATAATTATTTTTGACATTAATTTTATATCTGGTTCTTCCGTATTTAGCTCATTCATAATTCTAACATAATTCATTGCATTTTGAGAAAGTGCTTTTCTTTTTTGCATAGTTGGTTTCGAAAAATAAAATCCTTGATAATAGGAAAAACCTATTTTTTTTGCCCATTCATATTCTTCTCTTGTTTCTATTTTTTCTGCTAGAAGTAACTTTCCTAATTTTTTTAATTTTATGACTTGCTCTCTAATGTTTTCTTTACTATCAGCCATAAAATCCATTTTTACTATAGTACATAAATCTAAAATTTGCTCATATCCATAAGTACTTGTATAGTCATCTATAGCAATCGTGTATCCTAATTCCTTAAGCTTTTTTAGATTTCTTATAAGCTTTGGAGTTGGTTTTACTGTCTCCAAAATCTCTATCACAACCTTATCTTTATCTAATAACTCAGCAATTCCGGCACCTATTAAATGGCTATCAAAATTTATAAATGCTTTTGATTTTCCAACAAGATTGTTAATACCAAAATTGAAATAGCTATTTGTTAGCAATATAGATGTTGCTACGTTGTCTGATATAGCTCCCGAAAATGAATTTTCCTTATTATCTCTATACAAAAGTTCATATGCTACCACTTTATAATCATTATCAAAAATTGGTTGTCTTGCAACATATATATCCATAAACACCTCCAAGTGATTACTTTACTAAGTTTATATATTTTATACCCTTAATTTATTAATAAAATCCAATATCATTTTTTTATGGCCTATTAAAAACTATAATATCAAAAAAGTTCTCACATATTATCACTTCGAGGACTAACTCTATAAATATACAATATATTATCTGACTCTATTCTTACTTTACTATCAAATTCAACTAGAATTTTAATTTTTTCAATTTGTATAAGCATCTCCCAAGCCAATAGAATTCTTGCTTCAAAATCAGGATTCCAATTTTCACGACTTTTAATTAATGGGCAATTGTGCTCTTGATCTTTTTCAATGACAAGCATAATCTCACCTTTATCTATATGTGCTATAAAAGGAAATGTCCTACACTGAATCGGTCTAGTATCACGTAAACAGCTGTTTGAATCTTGACAATAACCATAGAATAATTTCTTAATTCCATAAGGCAAATCATATGATTTATTCGTATGTACTTTTAATGTCGCTTCATCTATTAGACCTTTTCCTTTTTGCATTTCTTCGTATTCATATGGCAATAAGTATATTCCTAAATTTTCTCCACTTTCATGTTTTGATCTACAACAGTGATAATTGCAAAGCTCACCACAGTTTCCATCTATTAAATTAACATTCATAAGTTCATATGCTTTCTCAAATATTTCTTTATACATGATTACACAACCTTCAATATGTTATATCATATTATCTTATCATAGTTAATGATAAGATTTTTTTTTACTTATGGATATATGAAAACTTTTTTTTGGTATACTATATCTAGACTTATTTAAAGGAGCTTTTTATGAGAAAAGAACTTCGAATTTTATTTGGTGCTTGTTTAGTAGCAATATTTTCACAAATATATTTAGAAATATTATTATCTGATTTTAGAGTTACATTTGGCCTTATCGCCCTTGGAGTATTTCTATATCTAAACAGAGATATTTCTCCTATATTTATGGGGCTTGCGGCAGCTCTTTCGACATTTATTTGGCGTGGTATGATATTTATACTACATGGCACTTTTAGTCAAGAAATCCTTCTTGGATTTGTACCTGAAATTTTCTTTTACATTTTCTATGGAGTATTCATTCATTTTTTAGTTTATTATCTTGAAGTTTATTCTGTTGAAAAATACTTTTTACTAATTGTACTTGGAGACTTCTTTGCAAATGTATTTGAGATAGTTATCAGAGTGTTTTGGTATAATCATATATTCTTTGGTGATATACTTTCTACACTTTTAATAGTAGCTTTATTTAGATCTTTTGTAGTTGTGCTCTGTATTATTGCCATAAGATACCAACGACTCCTTATAGACAAAGAAGAACATGATAAAAGATATCGAAAATTACTTTGGTTAAACTCCATACTAAGAACCGAAGTTTTTTGGATGGATAAGAATATGGTTCAAATAGAAGGTGTTATGACTGAGGCCTATCAACATTTTGAAGCAATAAATTTAAACAGGCAACCTGACGAATGGGCTAATCAAGCTGTAAAAATAGCTGGTTCTGTTCATGAAATAAAGAAAGAATATGAGCTTATGTTACGTGGTGTTAAAGGTGTTATAGAAACTGAATATCAAGTTCAAGCCATGACTTTAGATAATGTACTTTCTATACTCGAAGAAAAAATGAAACGAGAAGCTATTAGACGTAATTTAAATGTAAGAATTATTTTTCAAGGTGGATCTACCTTCTACACAAATTGTCATTTTGAACTAATGTCTATATTTAGAAACTTAATTATCAATGCTTTTGATTCTTCGGAAGATTGTTCTAGTCAAGTTACAATAAGGCTTGACCATTGGGTAGAAGCCGATTCTCATAGATTTCAGATTTCAGATAATGGACCTGGCATAACTGCAGATGATCTTCCCTTTATTACGGAAGCTGGTTTCTCAACAAAAATCAATTATAATACTGGGCAAATTAATCGTGGACTAGGCCTTTCAATAGTAAAAAGTATTATTGTAGAAAATTTAAATGGGACATTTGTAATATCATCTATACAAGATCAAAAAACAACATTTGATATTACTATTCCCAAATCATCGCTGGAGGTAATTTAATGAGATTATATATAGTAGAAGACGACGAAAACTTAACTAGAATATTGAAAAGAATCATCATTGACTGTTCTCTTGGAAATGTCGTTGGTGATTCTACAGATGGTAATCATGCTCTAAGCGATATAATAGCACTTGAGCCAGATATTGTTCTAGTTGATTTGTTTATACCTGGACTTGATGGTATATCACTTATAAGGAAACTTCCTAAAACTATAAATTGTATAATGATATCTCAAGTTTCTTCAAAAGATATGATTGCAAAAGCATACGAAGCAGGTGCTCAGTTCTATATGCAAAAACCAATAAATGCAGTTGAAGTTAAGCATGTAATACAAAGAGTAATTAGCACTATTACTACTAACAATAAGTTATCTCAAATACAAGCTATGTTTAATGAGCCTCTTAAAGCTATTAAAGAACAAATCTCTCCAGAATCAAAAGTCGAATATATATTAAAGCAACTTGGCATTCTTAGCGAATCTGGAGCAGAAGCTATAATTCAATCGTCAGTGTATATAATGAAGTATCCTGATACACTAAGTGATATGACTCTAAAAGAATTTTGTTCTTCATTTAGTAATAATCCCAAGTCTCATGAACAAAAAGTTAGAAGAACGGCTGCTGTTGCATTAACAAACTTGGCCCATTTAGGTATAGAAGATTTTTCTAGTACATTATTCCAAGATTATGCACATGCTCTTTATTCTTTTAAGGAAGTTCATCAAGAGATGATTTGTATCAGAGATTCTAAAGAAAATCACGGAAAAGTTAACATCAAAAAATTTTTAGAAGGAATTGCCCATTATGCCTCTGTTGCAAATACTGAATTTTCTGAGTATTAAGAAATATTAATATTTACGCTTGTAACTTTCTGAAACTTTTCGAAACTAACACTCTAGAATAAATATATCGTAGATTAGTTGTTCGCCAATCTACGATAGAATTTAAGGGGGGGAATTATTTTGGAATCATTTAACAATATTATTAACCAAATAAACAGTTTTGCATGGGGTGGAGTAATGATCTTCTTCCTTGTTGGTACAGGTTTTGTACTTACAGTGGGAACAAGAGCTATTCAGTTTAGAAAACTAGGTTACGCATTTAAGCTATTATTTTCAAAAGATTTTGAAGGTGAAGGAGACATAACACCTTTCCAAGCACTTATGACATCACTTGCTGCTACCATTGGTACAGGTAACATCGCTGGTGTTGCTGGAGCCATCGCTGCTGGTGGACCAGGTGCAGTATTTTGGATGTGGGTAACTGCTGCAGTTGGTGGTGCTACTAAATATGGTGAAGCATTACTAGCTATTAAGTATAGAATTACTAACGAAAGAGGCGAAAAGTCTGGCGGTCCTATGTACTACATTAAAGTTGGTATGCAAGAAAAGTACGGTGGAAACTGGGCATGGTTAGGTTGGGCATTTGCATTCTTTGGTACCGTTGCATCATTTGGTATCGGAAACATGGTTCAAGCAAACTCAGTTGCTCAATCATTAGAAATTTCTATCGGAGTTTCTCCAGTAGTTTCTGGTATCATCATTGCTATTGCAACTGCATTAGTTATCCTTGGTGGTATTAAAAGTATTGGTAAAGTAACAGAAAAAATTGTTCCAATAATGGCTGTAATATATGTTGTTGGCGCATTAGTTATTCTATTTAAAAATGCTGAATTCGTTCCTGCAGCATTTGGCATGATTTTCGGAAATGCATTCTCAGCTAAGGCTGTTGGTGGTGGATTATTTGGTACAGTAATTCGTTTTGGTGTTGCTCGTGGAGTATTCTCTAACGAAGCTGGTCTTGGATCTGCACCTATCGCTCATGCTGCATCTGCAAATAATGATCCAGTACGTCAAGGTATCATTGGTTCTTTAGGATCATTTATTGATACATTAATTGTTTGTACAATGACTGCTTTAGTTATCTTAGTTTCAGGTCTTGTAACTCTTGATCCTGTAACTGGACTTATGAGTATTACGGATGGACTTGATGGTGCTGCACTTACTACTATGGCATTTGATAATGCATTCCCAGGCTTTGGTGGACTTATTGTATCATTTGGTTTAGTATTCTTCGCATTCTCTACAATTCTTGGATGGTACTACTATGGATCTAAGTGTTTAGAGTACATTGCTGGAGTTAAAGCAATCGATATCTACAAGTGGGTTTGGATCGTATTAGTATTCTTTGGAGCTATCTTCAAAGTTGGTATTGTTTGGAACTTATCCGATACATTCAATGGTCTAATGGCTATTCCAAACTTAATTGCACTACTTGCACTTTCTCCAGTCATCTTCGCGATCACAAACGATTGGGAAAAGAAAAACGCTGCATAAATTTATATTTAAGCCTTACAAGGATTATCTTGTAAGGCCTTTTTTTTTGCTATATAGATTTATTTAGAAAGCATTTAACTTTATATCGCACGCTATGTACTTGCCGTACTCCTTAAAACCAATGTGCTCATAACACTTTATAGCCGCAGTATTACTTGTCATTACATTAAGTCCTATATAATCTACTTTACTACGCAAATCTTTAAGTAAAGCAACTATAGAGTCTCGTGCATAACCTTTACTTCGATATTTTTTATCCGTTGTAACATGTGCTACTGATGCTATTTTATATTCTAATGAGTATGCATGAACACCAGCAAAACTAATTAGTTTATTGTTTTCTAAAATTCCGTAGCAATCATTTAATTCTAGTAAGTTTTCATCTAAGTAATTTTCTGGATAATTATCATTAAACAATTTATTTATTTTTTCAGAATATGAGATATTTAAAGTTGATGTTTTATTCCTATCTAATCTGGATATATCAACTGATTTATCTATGCCCATGTTAATATATTCATGAAGGTCTTCCATTTCAAACTTATCAAATGCATACTCTAAAGTTTCTTTATCCATATGAGTATAAAATTCACTTGGTAGATAATTTTTAATTCTTTTTATTAATTCTTTATTATATTTGATCTTATCAAAACTCGCTGCTAATAAAACTGGTGTTTCATAGCCTATATACAACATAGCTATTTGCTGTAATTCGCCCTTATCATAAAGTCCATAGCAAATTGTATTTGACCATTCTCTTCTATCTAAGTTATTATATTGATACATATAATCATATTTTGTTCTCGAACTATAAAAATCACTTATTTCATTTTTATCATGTATTATTTTTACTTTCATACTTTCACCTCTAACTATTTATTCCAGTATCACTCTTTGAGTTGGATATGCTAATGTTATGTCATCGCATTCATCAATTGTTTTGAGTATGTCTCTCCATATTTTATCTACAGTAGTTCTTCTTGAACGTGGCATACAAAGATATCTTATACTTAATTTAACACCATGTTCTACAACGTCAGTGTAAATAATTGGCGTCATGTTATTATAGTGAATCAGATATTTTTTTGTTGCTATTCGAAGTTTTTTTTCTAATTCATTATTATGTAGCTTTGAATGCTCTTCTATAATAGATTCAAAAGCAGATTTTGCTTTCTTCCAATCACTTTCAAAGGTTATAACGACTTCGATTTCATTCCAAATATATTCAAATCCAGCTGAATAATTAGCTAGATTTTCTGTTAAAAGCTTATGGTTTGGAATATGAATAATACGTCCAGTACTTTGATCTGCATGAACCCAGTTTCCTATCTCCATTATAGTAAATTGAAAAATCCTAATATCTACAACATCTCCAGCAACTTTTCCAACTTCAACTCTATCTCCAATCGAAAATGGTCGTCTTGTAACAATAAACAGCCAAGCAGCAACACTTGTAAGCAAATCTTTTAAAGCAATCGCAATACCTGCTGATAATAAACCAAAATATGTTCCAACAGAATATACACTATTAGACCAAATTAGAAATATAAATATAACACTAAGAACAAACGAAAATCTATTGGTAACTTTTTTATATCTATGAAATACCTGAACATCTTCAACATAATAATGTAGTAGCTTAAGTATAAGCTTTCTAAAAACTCCTAAAATAATAAATAGAATAACAGTATATAAAACTTCTTTATTAAATGAGATATCCTCTAAGCGATTATATAACTCTTCCAAAGCAAAACACCCTTTCAAATCTATTTTTGTGACAATAATTTGTACTGTGAATATGAAAATATTGCAAGACCTATCCATATAAAGACAAATGGAAACATTGCCTTAGTATCAAATGGCTCTTTAAAAACATATATACCAAGAACAAGCGCTATTGTAGGTGCTATATACTGTAAAAATCCAACTATGTTAAGTGGAAGTCTTTTAGTTCCTTCTGCATATAGTAGCAGGGGAACTGCTGTTACTATGCCACTTAGTGCAATTAGAAACCAAAATGATGGATTAAGATTAGTAATTATACCTTGACCTGAAGATTCAACAGATACAAGATATATTAAAGCTGGTACTCCTACTATTAGAGTCTCGAACGCAAGACCATTTAAGGAATCTATATGTGATTTTTTCTTTAAGAGTCCATAGACTGCAAATGTAAATGCAAGAACTAATGATACAAATGGAATTTGTCCATATATAATAGCCTTTAAAGCAACTCCAGTAGCTGCAAATCCAATTCCAATTTTCTGTAATCCATCTAATTTTTCTTTGAAAAATATAGCGCCAAATAAAGTTAGTACTAATGGATTTATGTAATAACCAAGGCTTGTTTCTATTACATACCCATTATTTACGCTCCATATGTAAGTAAGCCAGTTTATTGATATAAAAAATGATGATCCTATAACCTTCACCCAATTTTTAGGTTCTTTAATAATATTTTTTAAAGCTTCTAAGTTACCCTTTAAAGCTATAACAATTATAACAAATAAAAATGACCAAACAACTCTTTGTGAGAATATCTCATAGGGTGTAATTGCATTCACAAGTTTCCAGTACAAGGGTAGAAGTCCCCATATAGTAAAAGCTATGATCGCCATAATCAGACCTTCAACGTATCTTTTTTTATCCATATAATACCTCTTTATAGTTTGATTTTTTTCATCATAACATTATTTTGTGAATTTGTCCCTATCATATGCCATTATATGAAAAACAAGCCTAAATCTCAAAATTGATTTAGGCTTGTAAATAATTATATTAATTTAAACTCAAATAATTTGATTATACAATGACGCACTTTAAATTTCTCAAGTAATCTTCAAATGAATATATCATTTTTATTACTTTGCATCATCAAGATACAGCATTGCCCTCTTTACGATTTCAAGACCACAATCTATACCTTTTGAGTCACACTTATAACTCGCTTCAAACTTAGAATGTCCAGGAGCAATAAAATGGTCACTTGCAATCTTCATAGATTCATCAAGACCCGAATCACCTGCTGAAACTATATAATCATATGAGTTCATCTCTTTTAAGTAATTAAGAGCTGCTCCCTTAGTTATGATTTTAGGAACAAAATACACTTTTTTACCTTGGTCATGTATACTCCAAAGACCACTCTCAACAAAGTTTCTATAATCTCTAAGAATTGAGTTATCAAATTTTTCTACATCTGTTATCATATATAAAAATAGGCCATCAGCGTCTCTAAGTTTTTCTACTCCATCTAAGTTAAGTAGTTCTTCGAGTTTTCCTTTCATATCATGAGTTGACATAGATTTCTCTAATCCAACAGTAATAATAGACTCCCAAGTTTTATCAATTTCACCATCTATAAGAATAGTAGCGCCATTTGCTACAACTGCATACTTGGGATTTACCGGTAACTTTATTCTTTCGTACTGGACTTTAGTTCTTGTTGTAACAGGAATAAAGTTATATTTTTTATCAATTTCTATTAATTTCTTGATTTCATCTAAAAGCATAAAGGAAAGTGGTTTTTCTTCAAATATCTCGATACATTTTACTATGTCTTCTTTACCATCTATCCATTTATTTGAATAAATTAATGTCTGATCTAGATCGCTTGCAAATACTTTCAATTTATTCTCCTTTTAACTCTTTAACAACACCACAGCAGTGGTAAGCTTTTAACGGATAAGCTTCAACAGGAATGTTTTTTTCCTTAGCTAACTTTAATACATGTTCAAGATTTTCTGAATCCTCTCTGACTAAAATTTTCCAAGGAATCCTTCGAAGTAGCACTCTAGTTGTTTCACCAATTCCTGGCTTTATAAAGTGTACACTTTCTATATTAAAATCTCTTTCAATATTACTAACATCCTCAAGTCCAAGCCATTTTGGATCTTCATTTTCAATATTAAAATCTCTTGATAAGGCAATAGCTTCACTAGAAACATCATCAAAGTATGTTTCAACTTCTTCTATATAATAATTTGATAGATCTTCACTTTCAAGTTCTCTATAGTACTTGACCCCATGATAATCTTCACCACTGACTATATCATCTCTAAAGACAGTTCTACTAAGCAACCCAGAAACCGTAGAATTAAGACACGCATTTGGTATAAGGAAATCTTCACGCGTTCCATAAATTTCAACACAATGACCAGGGTCAGCTATAACTGCCAGTTCATAGTTTAATGTACCTGGATCTCCATAATCTACTTTAAACTTATCAATAGCCTCTTTCAATTCCTTAGTTATAGCACCTTTTCCAGTCCAGCCATCTACAAATTGTATATTTTGATTAGGATGATTATTAACTACAAATTTAATAGCATTCTCATCAATTCCACGACCACGTATTATAGATATACTATAATGCGCTACATTTATCTTATGTACTGATTTTAAATATCTTTTGAACAGAACACCAGCTGGAGAACCTGCTCTTGCTAGAGATACTAAAACAACATCTTCACCCCTAGCTTTGATAATTTTTTCTGCGGTAATGGCAACTGCAAGCGCTAGTTTTTTTGAAAATGACTTTAATGACTTATGAAAAATATCAAGATATTCATCTGTTGGTTTATACTCTATTGGAAGCATCTCTGAGTAATGTACACCAGATTGTATAGCTTTTTCTCTGCTAAAATTATCTTGTTCTTTCACTTGTGAACTTACTTCTTTTAAGAGAAAGACCACATCATCTTCACTATAACTTCCAATTATAGGTGGGTAACTATTCTTTTTTTCTTTATTATCAGTAAAATATACGATCCTAACATTTTTGCATATTTTCTCTAGTTTCCTATAGAGATTTAATGCTGACACATGACTATTAATTTTTTCAACAAATACAAGTATAGTATCGTACTCTTCTTCTACAATATTATAAACATAATTATTTACATCCTTATTATAAAAGCTTTCAAAAGAAATACCGCTTTTTATCGGATAATTTGAATCATCACAAGGATATATAGGACTTCTAGTTGTCGATTTATATGATATATCACCACCTATATATGAAGCAATTTTAAGTGGAAGGTACATAAATTCTTCCGTTCCAAGTATAAGCGTTTTGCCTTTTACATAGTCTTGAAGTTTAGAAGAAATATCATCAAGCCTACTCTTGAAAACATTATGATCACTCATATTAAGGCCAAACCTTCCAGTGTAACCATTATAGGCACATACTTTATCTTGATCACCATATTTTATAAACTCTTTATTTTTATCTGAAATCAAATCTATATATATACTTTTTTCAAAATTATTTGCTTTATCTTGAGTAAATTCTAATTTATCAAGCATTTTTTCAGTTTCACCTATAAACAAATCATGTTTTGCTAGATCATTAAGATCTAAATCACCATGAGTAATATCTAAAATTTCACCTTTTATAAGACTACAAACATCTACTTTTATATCAAATTCCTTAGCAAATTCACTAAACTTTCTCTGGCTCTCAAGACTTCTCCAATCAAGCAAAGTTAAAACTGAAAACGACTTAATCCCAAACTGGTCATTAATCGACTTCATTATATTGATAAGTGTGTTCCCTGTTGATATTTCGTCATCAACAAGTATGATTTTTTTAGCACTTTCAAGCTTCATATGTGCGTTTTCATAAACTTTATGAGATGTTGCATGTGAGTGTTCTTCTTCAAACAAAATCGTGTTACCACTAAATTCTACTTGTTCTCTAGTTGTATGATAAAAAGCCAGTGTATTTTCAAAAGAATCAAAAACGCCATGTGCAAGTCCAGTAGCAGTTTCTGCAAATCCTATAACAATACTTTGTTCATCAATTTCATAATTTTTAAGATCCTTGCGCATATATGTACTACTGCTATCTTTAGCAGCATTAGCAACTTCTTTATGGTCATATGCAACTTTACTAGTTAAATTTTCATAGTAGTGCATTGCAAGAAGTCTACTTATAGCAAGTGATTGATTTGCTTTAACTGCCATATGTTTACCAAGTACCTTTGAAACAAATAGAAATCTTCTTTTGGAATTATTTCTAGTTGCTAGTTCAAATAACATATTCTCATCAATATCAAATTTATTCTCATTCTGAGACAAATCTATAGTATAGTGATTTTTTACTGTCTGTTTCACTAATTGGCCCCCTATTATATATGTTCTTAGTTAGTTCTATAATTTTAATTCCCTATTTTTTCAAAATTCAATTTTCTAATTATTAATATGATTTTGGCGATACTAATGCAAGACTATCATAATTTTCATTATATACTCCATATACTTTTGCTCTTAGAAGTATCTTTTTGGCCCACAGAGTGTGAGGCTTTACCTCATTCATTTTATTATTATATTCACTTTTAAATACTCCACCACTATTATTGCGATTAAGTATTTCAAGTGCATCTATATACTCTTCATGTGTAACTACATATAAGGAATTAACAAGAACTATATGCGATGGATGAATTACTGTTTTACCAACAATTCCATTCTCTTTATCCTCTAAGATTTCTCGAATTAATCCATCAAGATTATTTTCGATCATCCTTGATCTCAAATCTACTCCTTTTTTACCAAAGTTATCACTAAATGGAGTTACTCGAAGTAGTGGTTTTAAGAATCTATTGTTACTCTCAAAATACTCCCATACAGATCCAGATACAACATAACTTTGATCTCTACGACTAAAGAAATTTAGTATATCACTTATGCAATCACGAACCACTTGTATCTGATAAACTGTATAATCCTCACCTCTTCTTAGTCCAAATAGTGAACAAAAATCAGTTGCTCCCATCCTTATGTTTAAAACTAAATCTTTATAAGGTTCTAGCATGTTCTTTAATTCATTTAGTGTTTCGCGCCGCTTTTCTACATATATTATATCTTCTGATTCAAGTATAGGCATAAAGTAGTATGTCTTATTATCTATAATACTATTTATTTCCTCTAAATTATCTATGTAACTTTGTCCGCTTCTAATATCAAACTTTGGAAATACAAATCCGGTTACATAGTCTCTATAATTTTCTATTAATGGTGCAAATTTTTTTAGATGTTCAGGAGTTCTAACTCGTATAAATAAAAATGGAATATCTTCATTTAATAGATTTCCAAGTTTTTTTGCATTATCAATCAATTCTAAGTTTTTTACTAAAGTTTCTTCTGCCTTGCAAACGTCATCATCCTTTATAGAATCTTCAAGGCATATTGTTAGGCTCATCATTTGAGGGTATTTCTTTTCTATAATCATATCTGCAATGTCAGATCTAGTTGCTGGCATATATAATGTTGCTCCAAGAGCATATCTTAAGGTATCTATATTCGATGTATTATCAATCTCTTCAGGTTCCTTGTAAAAAATTTCATTTCGCAGTTGCTCTGATACATAATTAAAATATTTAATAATATCACCTCCGCAATTTTTTTGCTTATATTCTAACTTAAAAGGCAGCCCCTATTAGAGCTGCCATAATAATTCTATAAAATTTTAAATCTTATTATCTATATTTATTAACAACTTC
>JBARWW010000375.1:0-2339 GCA_049647005.1 Acidaminobacteraceae bacterium
CACTTAGTCCACTTGCTAGTGAGTTGTTACTAACCCCATATGCTTGAATGCTAGCCTTTCCATATATAAGTTCTTTTAAACTAGCAAGTGAAGCACTTGCTAGAGCTGGATTTGTCTGCGCTTCTAATTTTGTTATAGTTTCATCTAAAGTAATAAGTGTGTTCTGATACGCTATTATAGTAGCTTTATCATCCGTTGCATCTTGAGCTGTTTTAACTCCACTTCTTTGAGCTTTTAGACCTGCGATTACAACATTTAAATCACTTGAAACACTTGACATATCAACTCCAAATTTACCAAGCAACGTATTAATCTCAGCGTAAGCAAGATTTAATTCCTTTGTTGGATCTGATATATACTGCCTCCTTTCAAACTCATAGTAATCAAATGAATTTAATGCGTCCAAACTGACAAGCGCTTTATCAACATTTGCAGTTAGCGGTGGATATCCTAAAGCTTTAAGCTGGCTTAAATTAGCTTTAGTTGAGTCTATTTGCATATTTGCGAGTTTAAAAAATCCACTCTCGATTGAAGTATACTTCTCAGTAAGTTCATCAGAACCACTTGATGCTGTTTTTAATCCTTCAAGCAACTCATCTAGTCCACTTGTAATAGCTTCTACTGCTATTTTTACATCTTTTGATTTATCACTAAGTTTTTCTAAACTTTCATCAATTTGACCTGAGGCTTCACTTAGCGACTGTGTTGCATCTTGAACTGCAGGTAACTTATCATGATAAGATGCAAGTGCATCTCCAAGGCTGTTTGTACCATCATAGGCTTCACCAAGTTTTTCATTAAAAGTTTCCGAACCTTTGTATATCTTTTCAGTTCCATCAAGAAGTGCTGGAATTTTTTCGTTTAATGTAGTAACTGCGTCATTTAATGTTGTTACACCATCACTTGCATCTCCAAGCTTCTCTTCTAAAATACTTGTACCATCATTTACTTTTTCAAGTCCATATTGAAGCTTTGGAACGCTTGTATTTAATTTACTAACTCCCGCTTCAAGTAAATATACGGCCTCAGAACCCGTGTTAATTTTATCTTTAAGGTATTCAAGTTGTTCAAACACAACGCTTGTAAATACTCCTGATAAACTTTTACTGACACTATTTTCAATTGCTCCTGATGCTTTTTTATTTATTAGGCTTACTATATAATTCTTTTTTTCGTTTGGAATGTACTGAATTACTGGTTGAACTAACTTACCATTCCGTAATCCGTCTAGTGTTTTCGAGAAATCTTCTGGAATTATGAACATTGCGTAGTAGCCTTCATTGATAAGTCCATCTTTCGCTTTCTCTATATCTTCCTCAAATACCCAACCAAGATCATCGTTATACCTTAGCGAGTTAGCTACGTCTTTACCATAATTTAATGAAACATTATCATCATTTATATATCCAGTGTCTTGGTTTACTACTACAACTGGTAATTGATCAGTACTACCATATGGATCCCAAAACGCTGCTAGATATAATCCGCCATACACTAATGGAATTAGTATTATGGCTATTACAGCTACTGTCATATAACTGCTTTTCAAAATTTCTTTTATGTCATTTTTCCAAATAGACAAGGCTTTCATAACTTCACCTCCGTGTTTAACTATTAACTTTATTAGGCAATTCAAACAAAATGACTATCAGTCAACAAAGCAATACTATTCCTTTTATGACCGATAGTCAATATTTAAATTGTAAACTTTTTGTGTACATTCAAAATTTCAATATGAAAATCACTTTGATGGATATATAGTAAGCCTTGGAAGAAATGTAGGCTCAAACTTAGAAGATTTATTGGACTTTATTTTAAATGACTCAACATATGGTTCTCTTGAGAGACTTATGTATGGTTATTCTAAAAATAACTTTAATATTGAGATATTAAATAGAGATGAGAATGAAGTAACAATAGATGGTAAATTCGTTAAATTCCTAATGGATAATAGAAATCCAAAGGATATCAAATGGGCTGAAAACTCAGTAGAAATCGTATGCGATTGTACTGGCGTATTCTTAAATCCAGAAGATATAAGTTCAAGTAGGGGATCACTTCGCGGTCATATAGAAACTACTGCTACAACTGAAATGATTGCTACAAGTAAAGACACTGGCATAGAGCTTACACATGCAAAGATATTTGGATGGTATGATAATGAATTTGGGTCTTATGTTAACTCACTTTCAAACATTATAATCCACATGGATAAAGAATTGCTTAAAACCTTCAGTATAAATTCACACATACTGAAGGTTTTTTCTATACTCGTAAAATTCATATTATTTAAATAAAGGCTTATTATTATTTCGCCTCCCTACACTTTTATATTGTAT
>JBARWW010000376.1:0-3108 GCA_049647005.1 Acidaminobacteraceae bacterium
CCCTTATACAATCGAGCGAAAGCTGCGCGTTATACAGGAACAGCTGTTTATACTAACAAGATGCCTGCCGGTGCACTGCGTGGCTATGGAGTAACTCAAGCGATATTTGCTCTTGAGTCAGCAATAAATGAACTATCTCAAAAGCTTAAAATGGATCCTGTAGAACTTCGTCTTAAAAACATTATTCGTCAAGGTGAGACGCACCCGATATTTGAAGGAAGTAAGCCAGGACAGGCGGTTACACTTGATAGCTGCATGTTAGCTAAATGTATTGAAATCGGACGAGATATGATTGCTTGGGATGAAAAATATCCAGTAAAACAAATCGATGCTTACACTAGTCGAGGTGTTGGTATGGCAATAACAATGCAAGGATCAGGTATTGCAGATATTGACTCGGCCTCTGCTGAAATTACATATAATTCTGATTGCGATTATATACTAAATATTGGTGCAACAGATATGGGAACAGGCTGTGATACGATTCTTATGCAAATGGCAGCTGACGGACTTGGTGTTGATCCAAAATATATACGAGTTCATACAGGAGATACTGATAGCATGGCATTTGACACCGGTTCATATGCTTCAAGTACCACATATGTAACTGGCAATGCAGTTTACAGAGCCGTCAACGATCTAAAGATGAAAGTGAAACGTGGAGATTCCTTACCTATTATAGGTAAGGGCTGCTTTATGGGAACATCTAGTCCACCACCTTTCATAGCAGGATTTGCTGAAGTTGAGGTCGATCGTGGAACTGGACAAATTACTATGAAAAACTATGTTGCAACAGTTGACTGTGGAACCGTGATTAATAACAATCTTGCAAAAATTCAAGTTGAGGGTGGCCTTGTCCAAGGAATAGGAATGGCACTTTATGAAGATGTTAAATATACGGATCATGGCAAGATGATGAGTGATTCATTTATGCAATATAAAGTACCTATGCGCACTGACACAGGAAATCTAGAAGTAAAGTTTGTAGCAAGTTTTGAACCGACAGGTCCAAGAGGAGCAAAGTCGATTGGAGAGGTGGTTATCAACACACCACCACCTGCAATTGCTCATGCTGTTGCAAATGCTACGGGTGTATTTATAAGAGATTTACCAATTACTCCTGAGAAAATCCTCCTTGGAATTAGTGAAAATAAGACGGAGTATCAACATAGTTTAATTCCGCTATTTGACTTTGTAAAAGGTTAGTTATATATACTTTTAAAGTAAAATGGAAAATAGAAGACACCGAAAATTTTTTATATTAGTTATTTTATAATGTAATAATTTAAATGAGCATCAAATAACTTCGATCCAATGAGATAAATTAATCTTGTTGGATCTTTTGTTTTATATGAGATTTATTGTGTTAGGAAATAATCGGGAGTAATATGGAAAACGTGGAGGAATTTAATAATTATTTAATGTTCAGATAGATATTTTTAGGAGTATAATTATAATTATGGAATTTTATTTATGTCTAGAAAAATGATGAGGGAGGTAAAAATGAAAATAGCTAAGATTGTAACATGGATAGGATTATTTGCAATGACAATAGGATTGCTTAATGGATTTATTAATGGTAATTTTATTAATGATGGTAAAATTTTATTGGATAATCCTTGGGGTATTATGTCTATGATAGATTTATATGTTGGTTTTACTCTATTCTCATTATGGATATTT
Source organism: Acidaminobacteraceae bacterium (assembly GCA_049647005.1). GTDB lineage: Bacteria > Bacillota > Clostridia > Peptostreptococcales > Acidaminobacteraceae > JBARWW01. Next base: position 1,684 of record JBARWW010000376.1, read on the forward strand.
TATAGAGAAAAAAGTATTTATATGTCAATTTTCTGGACTCTTTTAATGATGATTTTAGGTTTTTTTACAGCTTGTGTATACATTTTGCTTGCACTTTATAGTTCTAAAGAAGACTGGCAGGTATTATTAATGGGAGAATCAAGGATTAAAGATGAATAAAGAACTTCATAGTTATATAAAAATATCAAATATATTTAATAGCAACCCTTCTAAAGATTGTAATAGACTTTTTAGAAGGGTTTTTTATGCTTTAACACCCCTTTTGATAATACTTCGATAAGTTCTAGAGTGTAGTATGCTCACAACACAGAACATATGTTTGCTTTTCGCGGTTAATGTTGTATAATATATGTAGATTAAAGATAAGTGTTTGAGAAAAGAAGAGGTGAAGCGTATGCAGGAAAACAAATCAATATATATAGCAATCGATCTAAAATCTTTCTATGCCTCAGTAGAATGCATAGATCGAGGACTTGATCCACTCACTACAAACCTAGTGGTAGCAGATGCAAGTCGGTCAGAAAAGACAATATGTCTTGCGGTATCACCTTCTTTAAAAATCTTTGGAATTCCTGGTCGAGCTAGGTTATTTGAAGTAGTTCAAAGGGTCAGGGAAGAAAATGCGAAAAGGGTCTGGCATGCTAAAGATAAGAAATTTTGTGGTTCATCATTTTACGCTGAGGAACTTGAAAAATCTAAAAATCTAGCCATTGATTATATAGCTGCTCCACCGAGAATGGCTCTTTATATGGATTATAGTACTCGTATTTATAACGTTTACCTTAAGTACGTTTCACCAGAAGATATTTATGTATATTCCATTGACGAAGTCTTCATAGATGTGACGAGTTACTTAAAATATACCAAACAGAGTCCACGAGAATTCACGAAGATGATTATTAAGGATGTTCTTGATACTGTGGGAGTCACTGCTACAGCTGGCATAGGAAGCAATCTATACCTATGTAAAATAGCTATGGACATTCTTGCAAAACATATAGAAGCTGATAATGATGGTGTTAGGATTGCTGAAATTGATGAGATGAGTTATAGAGAACTACTCTGGACTCATAAGCCTATCACTGATTTTTGGCGTGTGGGTAACGGTTATGCTAAGAAACTAGAGCTACATAATATCCATACTATGGGAGACATTGCAAGATGCTCTCTTGGAAAGCAATATGAATATCATAATGAAGAGTTATTGTATAAACTATTTGGCGTTAATGCGGAGCTTTTAATTGACCATGCCTGGGGCTGGGAGCCATGCACCCTTAAAGATATTAAAGCATATAAGCCCGCTAACAAAAGTACGGGATCGGGTCAAGTTCTACATGCTCCTTATCCAAATGATAAAGCGAGAATTATTGTTCAAGAGATGGCCGATTTGTTAGTTCTTGATTTGGTAGATAAGGGTCTTATGAC
>JBARWW010000377.1:0-15019 GCA_049647005.1 Acidaminobacteraceae bacterium
GCATCAGAGAGTCAAAAGCTTATGACTCGCATGTTAATTTAAGACCACAAATAATTTGTGATTTGAGTAAGCTTGGCAAAAAACCAGATGAATTTGAGAATATTTGGATAGAAGCTAGTAAAACATATATGGTTAAATTTATTGCACCAATAGAGGATTTTGCATTTTACTCATTTTATATAGGCCTTGATGCTTTTAAAGAAGATATTAAGGATAAACTTGAACTAAAGAGATGGCTAGTAACACAAGCTATAAGAGTCATATGGGAGCACTATCATTATGGAAAATTACCTAAGGAAATTATGGCATATTTGAAAGCGGAAGTATTAGTCTCATCTAAATGTATTGCAGAGATTGTTCCTATCTAAAGGTCGACTATCTATGTATTGATCCTTAGATAAAGAAGATTATAGACAAGACAAGTTTATTAAAAAAGCCTTGATATGTAATATTTCAAGGCTTTTTTACTTTCTATCTAAAATCTTTATACATACTAGCATATTCTCTTTTTTGAATATATGTTAGAATAGAGAGTGAAAACAAACTAAAGGATATGATTAATATGAGAAAAGTAACTCTTGGCATACTTGCACATGTAGATGCTGGAAAAACTACATTATCAGAAAGTATGCTGTATTTAAGTGGAAAAATACGCCGTATAGGGCGTGTAGACAATAGAGATGCATATTTGGACACATATGAGCTTGAAAAATTACGTGGAATTACTATATTTTCAAAACAGGCGATTATGCAGTTTGATGATACTGAAATTACACTTCTTGATACACCAGGTCACGTAGATTTTTCTGCTGAGATGGAAAGAACACTTCAAGTACTTGATTACGCAATTCTAGTTATCAGCGGAGCTGACGGTGTTCAAAATCATACGAAAACGCTATGGGAACTACTTGAAATATATGATATTCCAACTTTTATCTTTGTAAATAAGATGGATCAAATGGGTACTGATAGAGAATTTATACTGAATTCACTAGGTAATGAATTAAGTGATAGATGTATTGAATTTGACACAAAGGAAGATCAAAGTGAGATGCTAGCACTTTGTGATGATAATGTTATGGAAAATTATATAGAAGATGGCTTCGTAGCGGATGCAGATATTAGATATCTGATAACAGAGCGAAAAATATTTCCAGTATATTTTGGATCTGCTCTTAAGCAAATCGGTACTGAAGTGTTTATTAAAGGTTTTCTGAATTATGCGCAGGAGAAGACTTATCCAAGTGAATTTGGAGCAAAAGTATTTAAGATTTCTAGAGATCCTCAAGGAAATCGTTTGACGCATATGAAAATTACTGGTGGACTTTTAAAAGTAAAAGATATAATAGAAACTGAGGAAATTCAAGAAAAAATAAATCAAATTAGAATATATTCAGGTGATAAGTTTAGCACTGAGAATGAACTCGGACCAGGTTCAGTTTGCGCAGTCACTGGACTTTTTCTTACTAGAGCAGGCGAAGGTCTTGGGTCGGAAGAAGAATCTAAACCACCACAACTTGAACCGGTCTTGTCGTATCAGGTTATTTTGTCAGATGAGCTATTAGAGAGGCAACTGCTTCCAATGCTTAGAGAACTTGAAGAGGAAGAACCAGAACTTCGTGTCCTTTGGAATGAAGTTCATCAGTCAATACATATTCAGGTGATGGGCCTAGTGCAACTAGAGATACTACAATCTATTATAAAAGAACGATTTGATATAGATGTATCTTATGGTCAAGGAGAAATTGTATACAAAGAAACTATAACTACTATTTGCGAAGGCGTTGGCCACTTTGAACCTTTAAGGCATTACTCAGAAGTACATCTACTTCTTGAGCCAGGCGAGCGTGGTAGTGGCATGGTATTTATTTCAAAATGTAGTGAAGATATACTCGGCAAAAATTGGCAGAATCTTGTTGTAAAACATCTTAATGAAAAAGCTCACATTGGTGTACTTACAGGATCATATGTAACAGATATGAAAGTAACACTTGTAAGCGGACGTGCTCATAACAAACACACTGTTGGTGGTGATTTTAGAGAAGCAACTTTTCGAGCACTTAGACAAGGACTTATGGAAGCTGAGTCTGTTTTACTTGAACCCTATTATAAGTTTAGTCTTGAATTACCAGAAAATTTGGTCGGTAGAGCTATGACTGATATAGATAAGATGTATGGAAGCTGTACTATTGATAATACAAATGGCGAAGTTGCTCTAATCATAGGTGATGCACCAGTATCTACAATGCAGAACTATCAACAGGATGTTCACGCTTATACAAAGGGTGAAGGACGTTTATCTATTGCAGTAAAGGGTTATGATATATGCCATAACAGCGATGAAATTATAGATAGAGCAGCATATGAGGCAGAACTTGATGAGTTAAATCCAACTGGGTCTGTATTTTGTAATAAAGGGTCAGGTTTTCATGTGCCTTGGTATGAAGTTAAAGATAGTATGCATGTTGAGAGTTTTTTAAAGCTAGAAAGAAGTGAAGTAAGTGACGAAATAATTTTAGCTAAATCATCTTATGACGATAATTTGATTAGCCTTGAGGAAATTGATGCTATTATTAACAGTACACAATATGCCAATCAAGGCAGAAAAAATGTGTGGAAAAAGCAAACAAGCGCTAAGGAGAGCTACTATAGTTCACTATCAAGTAGTAGGATATATAGTGGAAGTTCAATTAATACTACTAGTGAAGAAAAATATCTTCTAGTTGATGGCTACAACATCATTCATGCATGGCCTGAACTTGAGCAACTAGCAAAAGACAGTTTAGAAGCGTCGCGTGCTAAACTTATGGATATACTAAGTAATTACCAATCAATTCTCAAATATAAAATTATATTAGTGTTTGATGCTTACCGTGTTAAAGCTGGTAATGAATCGGTTGAAGATTACCACAATATTCAAGTAGTATTTACAGCAGAGGCTCAAACTGCGGATCATTTTATCGAAAAATTTGCACATAAAAATAAAGAAAAATTTCAAATTACAGTTGCAACATCAGATGGACTTGAGCAAATGATAATTCGTGGAGCCGGCGCAAGAGTACTATCTGCGAGAGATCTAAGAGAAGCCGTTTATTTAGCAGAAGAAGAACTTCGACGTGATCATTTAAGCGTATCAAAGAAGACGGCAAGTAAGCTTGAAGATGTATTGTCAGAAGATGTGAAGGATAAATTGAAAAGTGGGATTACAAAGTAATAAATGAAATTATAGATTATTAAATTAAAAGATCCAGTGAGTATTTTTTATCTCATTGGATCTTTTATTAATTGGTAAAGTTTATTATAAGTGTTATGCAAAATCTAATAGTATAGTAGAAGCTATATTAGATTTTAATAATTGTTCGTCCTTTATGCTTTCCTTTTAACATTAGATCAATTTTATCGTTAACATCTTCAAGATCAATTACTTCACTATTATTATCAATTTTCCACTCTGTCGCTAATTTACTCCAAACATTTAAACGTGTTTCCATATCACACTGAACAGAATCAACTCCGAGTAGAGAAACGCCTCTAAGTATAAATGGATATACATTAGTTAGTAATTCATGAGAGGCTACATTACCACAACACGTAATTACACCATTATATTTTGTTGTTTTAATTGCAGTTGCAAGCATATTACCACCTACTGTATCAATTACGCCTGCCCATTTACTTTTAAGTAAAATTCTTCCGCTTTCATCATTTAATTCACTTCTATTAATTATATCTTTTGCACCAAATGATATTAATGTGTCGCGCTCTTCTATTTTACCAGTTGCTGCAATTACTTCATATCCAAGATTATTAAGTAGTGCTATAGCAACACTACCAACACCACCAGTAGCACCTGTTACTAGAATTTCGCCATCTTCTGCTTTAACTCCACCATTTATTAATTTATATACTGATAATGCAGCTGTAAATCCAGCAGTACCATATGCCATACTTTCTTTTAATGATAATCCTTTAGGAAGCTTTACAACCCAATCTGAAGGAACTCTTATGTACTCAGAAAAACCACCAGAAGTATTCATTCCCAAATCATATCCAGTAACTAAAACTTCGTCGCCTACTTTGAATTTATCAGTATTACTTTTTGCAATAATTCCAGCAGCGTCAATTCCTGGAGTATGAGGATAATTTCTAGTTACACCTTTATTTCCAGAAGCAGATAATGCATCTTTGTAATTCAATGAAGAATATTTTACATTAATTAAAATATCACCTTCAGGTAAGTCGCTAATACTTCTTTGAATTATATTTCTCTCGAAAGTTTCTCCGTTCTCACTTATTTCCATAGCTTTAAAATTATTATTCATATGAACCTCCCGTTCGTAATAGGATTATAAATCGTTATCTATAAATTAAGTATAAATCTTAATTTAATTTGATACAAGTATGCACTTTTTAGTAAGGTAACTTACCTTTAAGTAAGTTTAGAGATTTGAAGAAGGCAATTATGAGTGCTATAATACAGAAAAGAAGGTGATTTAATGATTAATGTTAATGAAAAAGACTATGTTTGCCATATTGATTTAGCAATGGATTTAATTAAAGGAAAATGGAAGGCAGTAATATTATGGCACTTAAATAGAGGGGCTAAAAGATTCCTCGAATTGCAGAGAATAACTTCTGGTATTAGTCAGAAAGTACTAAATGAGAAATTAAAAGAATTAGAAGATGATGGACTTATTTTTAAAACTGTTTACCCGCAAGTTCCACCAAAAGTGGAGTTTGATTTAACTGATAAAGGTCTAGATATTATTCCAGCGCTTGAGATATTAGAAAAATGGGCTATAAATTATCATCCAGCCAAGCACAAGAAAATGATTAGTAAAACTTAAACTTCTAACAAAACAACACCCCTTGCATTAAAAAAAATTAATGCGAGAGGTGTTGTTTTTATATAATCCTTATAGATTATCTATAAATATTTAATATAAGTAGTTATTTAATTCATATCAAAATTATTTGTTGTTTCTATAAAAGTTTTAAGATCAACTGTATTTTTATATCTACCAAGACCACACATCATCTTTGCAACTAGAGCTTCAAAGTTCATATCATTTGCATAGATAAGTTTCTCTTTAGGTATCTTTTTACCTACTTCATAAACACCAAACTCTATTCCTTCTTGGAGACATTGTGTTGTAACAGCTATAGCAACACCTTTATTTGCAAGTTCTAGCAGTTTCGTTGTAACATCATATGTCCCAAATGGAATTCCACCTATTCCAAAGCTCTCAATAATAATTCCTTTATATTTAACCGCAAGATAATCAAATATTGAAGCATCCATACCAGGGAAAAGTTTTACAACTTGAATTTCATTGCATGTCTGATCATTTAATGTAGGAAGGTCAGTGCTATCTGTAGCTAAAAAGTGTTGTTTTATATAAGTGTTGTATTTTATCTTAGAGTGCTTTATTTCAGCAACATATGGATAATTTACACTCTCAAAAGCATCATAGCTTCTAGTTTTAACTTTCTTTGCACGAGTACCTATAATTAATTTACCATCAAAAGTTATAAATACGCCTTTAATGTCCTCAAGAGCAAATAGTACTGCGTCATTTAGGTTTTGCATAGCATCTGTAAAGTCTTCAGCAATAGAATATTGGGAACCAGTAACGATAACAGGTTTATTTATATCTTCAAGCATATATGTTAGAGCTGACGAAGTATATGCCATAGTGTCAGTTCCATGAGTAACAACAAAGCCATCAAAGTCATTATAATTTCCATAAATTGACCTGCTAATAATTGTCCAGTCATTTGGTGTCATATTAGAACTATCTATATTCATAATCATTTTTCCCGTTATTTCACATTTGTTATTTAGATTAGGAAGATAATTTAGTAGTTGGTCAACATTAAGTTGAGGAGCCAAACCTTGGCCTGTATCTGTAGACGCAATTGTTCCACCAGTAGCGATAATTAGTATCTTTTTCATGTTATTAAACCTCCAAAATAATCTGTGTTAAGAGCACTAACATAGCTAATATTTATAAATATTAATGCCAGCCCACAATTTATATAACCTAGTAATGATTATAGCAAAAATACATATATTTATCCCTTTAAAAATAAAGTGTTTTATTAATAAATACTTATTTCTTAAATAGTTATTGGCAAGAATGTATGTTAATATTGCTATGAGATAGTTAGACTTTTTTAGGATGTGAAAATGTATGAAGATTATAGAGTTAAAAGAAGAATATTATGGAGATTTTTTAGAAGGCCTTGTAAGTAGCTTCTCAAAAGATTATATTCCACTTGGAATAACTAAAGAAAATGCAAAATCCAATGGAAGTTTTTTTACTAAAAATCATATGTATAATTACATTAATAAAGGTGTTAAGTTCTTTGTGATTTTAGATAAAGAAATCCTAGCTGGTGGCATAGGTATACTAGAAAAAGACGACTATTGCAAGGTGAAAAAGTTGTTTGTGACTATCGAGTATCAAAATATTGGAGTTGGAAAAAAACTGATGGATTTTGCAGAAGAATATACTAAGAGTTTATCCAAAGCAAAAGTTAAATTAGGTATGATACGCGATAAGGAAAGTCTACATAGGTTTTATGAAAAGTGTGGTTACATTGATAAAAAAATTAGCCTAAATAGAAAGATGAATTTGAATGTAGCGTTTATGGAGAAAAAGATATGATAAAAAGAGAATATAAAAAATTGATTCAAAAAAATAGAGATCATTGTGATAGTTGCACACTTGTAAAAGAATTTTGTATATGCAATTTTGTTCCGATAATAGATTCGGATGTAAAGTTTATACTTTTGACACATTCAAATGAATTAAAAAAAAGAACTAATACAGGCATACTGATAGAAAAAAGTATGGAAAATACAAGCATAATTGAATGGATTAGAAAAGAACCATCAAAGGAACTTCTAGATATTATAAATTCAGAATTGCAGGTGTATATTTTGTATCCTGAAACTGATTTTGTAAATACTAGCAAGGAAGAATCAATTGTAAGTAATAGCCTAGATAGATTAGACAATAAAGAAAGTGAAAATACTAATAAAGAAAAATATATCATAATTCTTGATGGAACATGGCAAGAAGCACAGAAGATGTACAATAGAAGTGAATATCTTAAAAGTATAAAGCGAATCTCTCTAAACCCTGATAGTTTTAGTGATTATAAATTAAGAAGAAAAAAAGATGATAATCATCTATGTACAGTGGAAGCTGCAATTATTACTCTTCAAATGTTTGACGAAGAAGATAATAGCGATAAACTTAAGATTTATTTTGAAAAATTCCAAACTAATTATAAATATAGCCAATCTAACTAATAATTTAGGCGTAGAGGTATGTGAAATGAAAAAAATAAAAGATCTTTTTCCAGGACTTATACTAATAATAATTATAAGTCTTTTATCAAAACAAATAAGTTTTATGCTTAAAGACTATGTGACTCTTGAGTCTTTAACTATAGCAATCATAATAGGCATGCTAGTTAATAACACTTTAGGAGTTAAAAAGGTTTTTTCGGGTGGTATTACTTACTCTCTAAAAACACTACTTAAAGTCGGTATAGTACTTTTAGGTTTTAAACTTAGCGCAGATGCTATTTTAAACCTTGGATTTACAACAATAATTATGGTTGTAGCATATGTTTTTATTATATTATTTTTATCAATTAAAATTGGAACTAAAATGCATGTTCCAAAGAAACTGGCAACTCTTATAGGTGTTGGTTCAAGTATATGTGGTGCTTCAGCAGTTGTCGCATTAGCTCCATCTATTGGAGCGGACGATGATGAAGCTATTATTGCTGTATCAATTGTGAGTTTTTTAGGCGCAATAGGCGTTATAGTTTATTCTTTAGTTCCAAAATTTATACCAAGTATTACTCATATTCAGTTTGGTATATGGTCAGGACTTACACTTCATGGAGTGGCACATGCACTTGCAGGTGCATTTTCTATGGGGGAGGTATCAGGTGAGATAGGCACTTTCGTAAAGATGACAAGGGTTCTTATGCTTGTTCCAGTATCGATTATACTTGGTCTTATGTTTGGTGAAAAAGGTGAAACTAGCGAAAGTAAAACAGCCAAGTTTCCAATGTATGTTGCATTATTTATAGTTGCTGTAATTGTAAATTCAGTAATTAGATTACCCCTTGGATTATCAAGTATATTAAAACAACTTAGTTCTTTTTTCATACTTATAGCTATGACCGCTATGGGACTTAAGGTTGATCTATCTTCGATTAAATCAAAAGGTATGTCATCACTACTACTTGGAAGTTTGGTTTTCTTAATAGGTTCAATTTCAGCGTATATAATTATACAGGTTGTTATTTAGTAGCGTTAGTACTATCTAGATTAAGTTGTGGTTTATCTATATAACTGTTAATTAGAAGACCAGTAGCTATTAGCAAGGCACCAATTATATTTTTAAGTGATATTTGTCCATACATAATATAGTCGATGATATTTCCCATAAATATTTGTGAGATAAAAACGATTACAGCTGTGTATATAGCGGCTACTTTCGGAACGGATTTATTAAACATAAGTGTAAGTGCGATGTATATTGCTCCACCTGATAACATCCATATCTTTATTAGACTAAAGTCAGGTGTAAGAGTTGTTATATATATATTGCTTAAGAATGCTAAGAACGAAACAAGACTTCCAACTGCCATAGCAACTATAAGTGACTCAATTTTTCCAATTTCAATAGATAGTTTAGAGTTTATAAACATAGATCCTATGATAAAAAACCCTGATAATAATGCAAGAATATAAAACATATTTAACCTCATTTCTGTATATAGCATACATGGTAATTCGTATTTATTGATAAATCATAACTAAAATACCTAGGGTCATAAATGAAAAACCAAGTATTTTTTTTACGTTAAACTTAATTACTTTAGAATCAAATAATCCAAAGTGATCAATTATAGATGAAAATATAAGTTGTCCTACTAGTGATAAGGCTATAGTTAAACTTATTCCAACCTTAGTAAATGCTACTGTGTTTATCAGTATAACAACTACGCTAAACGCTCCACCTAAGTATAGATATATTGGTTGCTGTTTAAATATATTTTTGAAATCTGTTTTTAATAAAAAGCCAGCTACAAGAGCGCCTATAAAACCTATTATATTAACTACAAATGTGGCGGTTATTAGTCCAAGTTCTGCACTAAGAGCTCCATTAAAAACAAGCATTACTGATAACATCATACCAGCTAAAAATAATATCAATTTATCCATAAAATTCTCCAATCGTCGTAAATGTGTGCTAATAACTTAAGAATACTCCAAAAAGTGGAATTACAAAATGATAAATGTCACATTTTATATAAAAACTAAACAATGTGAGAGTTAGAGGCTAGTTATATTCGTATAATTATTATAAAATAAGTTAAAAAGAAAATACGTGCAAGGATTTGGAACTATCATCAATAGTTATTTACTAATACGATTACGAGAGGGAATTATGCATAGAATAAATTCATTGGAAGAAAAAGAAAAGGCATTTAAAAAACTTAAAATCGGTGATCTAAGTGATAATATATTGCCTAATGATTTTGAAATATTTGAATATAAAAAAGGTGAACAAATTATTGAATGTTATACAAAGATGGAGTACATGTATTTTATATATAAAGGAAAGATAAAGATCTATATAATCACAGAGAACGGTAAGTCCCTTTTGTTAGAGTTTTATCACCCACATCATGTGATGGGGGATTTAGAATTCATAACAGGTGATGATTCAACTTGCTACGTTGATGCTATTACTGATTGTAAGGTGCTTGCTATATCATATGAAAAACTTGAGAGTCTTATAAGTGAAGATGTAGGATTTTATAAATATATATCAGCAGGACTTGCTAAGAAACTTAGAGGTTCATCAAATTCATCGACAATTAATCAGTTGTATACACTAAAAGCTAAGATATCTAGTTATATACTTGGACTTGCTATTGATATTGAAACAGAGAGTTTTAGTAGTCTTGTAGAACTCGAGAAGTTAAAAGATGTAGCGGATCTTCTTGGAACAAGTTATAGACATTTACTTAGAACTTTTTCTGAGCTTGAAGATGAAGGTGTAATTATTCAAAAAGGTAAAAAAATAACAATAATAAATTTAGAATTAATCAAAGAATACTCAGCTGATAAGTATATATAGTTGCATAAAAAAACTAATGAAAAATCAATTAAAGCTTTTCAAAACATTTTTACTTGTGTAAAGATGTTTTTTTTTGCATTTGTTTATGGAAAAAAGGGTATCTAATTATATAATAAATACACGTGATTACTTGTGCCTATAATGGGGGGATATTATGATTGAAAATAGCTATATAAATAATTTAGTAAATGAAACATCAATGTATTTAAAAACCCACTCGAACAGCCCTATCAACTGGTATCCTTGGGGTGAAGAGGCGTTTGAGAAAGCAAAGAAAGAGAGCAAATTAGTTTTTTTATCTATTGGTTATAGCAGTTGTCATTGGTGCCACGTTATGAATTTGGAAACTTTTTCAAGTGCTGAGCTTGCAGAGGTATTAAATGAAAACTTTGTATCAATACTAATTGATAGAGAGGAACACTATGATATAGATACTTTATATATGAATGCAGCTTTTATATCAAACGGAAAAGGTGGTTGGCCACTTAATGTAATATTAACTCCAGATTTGAAGCCCTTTTATCTAAATATGTATATGTCAAAAGCTGTTTCTAGTAAAGGTGCTGGTTTTATAAATGTTATAGAGAAATCAGCAGCATTATGGAGTAGTCAAAAGGAGCGAATCATAAAAGTATCAAATGATGTTCACAGTAGGCTTTTTGACTATTCAAATCCCAAACGAGGTGCAGTAATCAATGAGAAAATTTTTTCTAGAACATTAGAGCTTTTATTTGAGGGTTGGGATGAAGAGAATGGTGGTATGATGAGTGATATCAAGTTTCCAGCAGTTCATAATCTGTTTTTTTTACTTAACCATGGTGGACAGAAGCCGCTTGAGTATACTAAAAAACAAATCGATAAAATGTTAGATGGTGGAATTTACGATCGCCTAGAAGGTGGATTTCATAGATATACCAACGATAAGCAATGGAGAATACCACATTTTGATAAACATCTTCATGATCAAGCATCTATGCTTGGGATTATTACAGAGTTGTATTTATATACTGATGATGACAAGTATAGGAAAATTGCAGACAAATTATTAAAATTTATAGAATATCATTTCCTTGGAAATGATAATATGTTTTTCACATCAATAGACTCAGATGTAAATAGTAGTGAAGGAAGATATTATCTTTGGGATTATCAGGAAATTGAAGATAGCCTTAATAGTGTAGAATTTGAGTATGCAAAGCAGATTTTCAATCTTAGTAAAATGGGTAATTATGATATAAAAAATCTAGAAAACAAGAATATACTTTATATTGATAAAGATCCACTTACAACATTCTTAGATATGAAAGTAATGTATAATCTTTATGATTATGATAAATATGAAGATTTGTATGATGATATAATTGAAAAATTATCTATTGTGAGAAAGAGTAGAAAGCATGGAGCAATTGATCATAAAATTCTATTTGATTTGAACACTTATGCTGGTGCAGCTATGATGTATTATGCTAGAGTGTTTAATAGTGATGACATATACGAGACTTGTCAATTACTTCATGGAAAGTTAATTGAGAATTTCGTAAAGGAAGATTATATAATTCACTGTTATAGAAGTGAAGATAATCCTATTTATGGAACACTTACTGATTATTCATATTATATGTTGTTTTTAATAAATATGTATCAATATAAGGGTGATTTTACTTATATAAATGAAGCTGTAAAAATTATGAATACAGTGATCATTAACTTTTGGGATGAGCTTAACTATGGCTTCTTTGATACAGATATAAGAGTCAATAATGTACCAATGAGATATAAGAAGATATATAATACATCGGTTGTACCATCAAATGCAATAGTTATGAATGTTCTTATAAAGTTATATGAAATTACAAAGGATAATAAATACTTTATATATGCAAATAATATGGGTGTAGCATTTTCAAATGCAATTAATAAAACCCCACTTGCAACTATATCCATAATATCTTCTTTAAGTAAGATTAAACGTGGTTCATATGTTGTAAGTCTGCCAGGTGGTGAATATGTTGAGGGAATTACAAAAAATGAAGTATTAAGAAATACACCTTTTGATGCAGTTATAAAGTATGGTGATATAAATTTAGAAAAAACTAAAAATGTTTATCTTAAATTAGGAAATAAGTCTGTTGAAGCTGTAGAAACTTCAAATATACTTAGGAATAAATTTTTTAATGACAAAACATAATTGTATAATTTAATTAGATTGGCAAGTAAAGTTTTTAAGTTTGGAGGTAAGTATGGCAAGTAGTTGTTGAGTTGTAGAAGAAAAAACATCAAGTGTTGATGGGATAAGCTTAGAAGATATAATGAAAAAAGAAGAGCGTAGTATTAGTGATAAGTACATCAAAGATATAATAATAGATACTTTAGATATAGATGGACTTAAGGTTCCGCTTATATCGAGAATTATTAAAAAAAGAGATAAGATAGCTTCTGCTATGGTTAGATGTGGTATTAACAGATACACTTATGAGATTCCAACAGGCCTTTACTTACTTGGCGATATAGAATATGCAAAAGATGTAATCGTAACGTGTAACTACAGACTTACAATAGATGTACTTAGAAGCTCTATTAAATCAAAAGGTTTATTTATACTTGTGCTAGACACATTTGGTATAAATGTATGGTGTGCGGCAGGTAAAAGTACTTTTTCATCTAAAGAACTTATATATCAAGTTGTCAAAAGTGATATAAAGAAAAAACTTAAAGTTAGAAGAGTCATACTTCCACAACTAGGAGCAAGTAGCATTGAACCACACATTATACGAAAGATGAGTGGAGTGTCAGTTGTATATGGACCAGTTAGAGCAGAGGATATAGATTCTTTTTTAGAGAATTCATACAACTGTAATGAAGCAATGAGAACAGTTCGGTTTCCACTTCTTGATAGACTTAAACTTACTGCTCTTGAATTTATACAATCTATAAAATACATTTTAATTTCAATAGTTGGATTTTTAGCATATAGCTTACTATTTTTTGAGCTAAAAGACGTGGTGTTTGTAACTGCATATAACTCTATTTCAGTTCTTATACTAAGTTTAATTGGAGCCATAGGATTTCCGCTAGCTATAAGTAGGCTTCCATTCAAATCATTCTCACTAAATAATATACTCTTATCGTCTCCGCTTATTATAGGATTTACAATCTATGAAGTTTCAAATGATTTAAATCCAACGATCTATATAACTTTTACTTTAATTATAATTAGATTAATGTATGCTGCATTTATTGGTTTTAGGTTTACTGGTTCGACTACTTTCACATCATTCTCAGGAGCAAAACGAGAGGGTAAAGAGATTGTTAGATATTCAAAAGTAGTTAGTATATTATCCGTTGTATTATTATTTGTTTCAAAAGTTATTGGTTAAGGTGGAATTGATTATGCTAAAATATATAGATAAATATATAAGCCTTGAGTTAGATGATGACAAATGTATTGGGTGTAGGCTTTGTTTTACGGTATGTCCACATAGGGTATTTAATATGCATAAAGGAAAAGCTTTTATAAAAGAAAAAACTAAATGTATAGAATGTGGTGCATGTATGAGCAATTGCCCAGTAGGAGCTATAAAGGTGGATGCAGGTGTTGGATGTGCAGTAGCAATCCTTTCGAGTGGTAATTGTTAGTTAATAGATGATTTGAAATAGCAAAAGAGGGTATATAATTAATGTGATATTCTATAGATTACTAGTCACGTATTTTAGACTTTAAGTCTAAGGAGAGGATGATTGTATGACTGAGTTATTGCTCAATGAAATTATCGAACTTAAAGAGAAGAGAAAAGTACTTGAAGCAGAACTGGGTTTATCTACAGAAGACATCCATATATTTAATAAAAATGAAATCCAGCAAATTATGCAGCATGAAAATGATGAAGAAACTTATTATAATTTAGAAGAAGTTGCGCTTAAACTTCAAGAAGATATTGATCTATATTTAGGAGAACATTAAAGTTACTATTATAGTCTCTTATAAAGTAACTATTGAAAGCTACCTTACCAGGCAGCTTTTTCTTTGCTTAGGCTTACATAAACTTTAGCAGTATAGATTTTAAAAGAGAATATAAAAATTAAAAACCCTTAAGCTATATTTATTTGTAATTTTTGGATTTGTAGTTAAAGATAAAATTAGAAATTTCTTTTGCTTTTCTAATTAACTTCTAATCTACTCATAAATAGTTATTAACGTTAAGAGATTAGTATAAGAGTATAGAAAGTTTTAATACAAGTAGTACTTATCTAACAGGAGGTAACATTATGAATATAACATTAGAAAAAATTGATTTATTAATCGAAAGAGCAAATGTAAGTTATGGACAAGCGAAAGAAGCATTAGAAAAAACTGAAGGTGATTTAGTTGAGGCCTTAGTATATTTAGAAAAAGAATCGAAAATTAAAGAGCCAAAAAAAGATTTCTCTAAACATGTAGAAGAAAAAGCAAGTTCATTTGGACAAGATTTTAAAAACTTTATTGATAACATAAATAAAAATTCACTTAAAGTTCAGAAATCTGGCAAAACATTTATAAATCTTCCACTACTTATAGCTGGACTATTGACTTTATTCTCATTACCCTTCTCACTCATCATATTTGCGCTACTTTTAATTACAGGATACAAAATTAACATTGTTAAAGAAGATGGTAGTAAGGTAGATATAAACAATAGTGTTAAGGATACAGTAGATAAATTTGAAAAGAAAGAATAATTAAAAAGGGCTAATAGCCCTTTTTTTAATTAGACAATAATTTTATGTAGTGAAGTTTGTAGGATGCTTTATTACTATACTTAATGTATAATTATAGTAGTGAAAGATTGTATAAAGGTTTCGAG
>JBARWW010000378.1:0-1700 GCA_049647005.1 Acidaminobacteraceae bacterium
TCCAAAGCCTTTTTCACCTTCAAAGACATCACTTCCACAATTAGGACACTTTCCGAGTATCTCTTTACCCTCATTTCTATTTGACTCAAGCTCATTAATTACATGATACTTATCATTCTTTATAAGATCTACTGATTTAACTGTAAAATCGGATATTATACCTAAAAACTTTTCGCGAGTAAAATTACCCTTTTCAATTTCTGATAATGTTTTTTCAAGTCTACCAGTGTACTCAAGATCAAATAGTTCCTTTATAGGATACAGCTCAACAAGTCTTCTTCCCATGTCAGTTACATAAAGATTCTTTCCTTTGGCATCAAGATATCCAACTTGTTTAAGTTTTTTTATAGTTTCCGCTCTAGTTGCAGGAGTACCTATACTAAATCCACTTAAGATAGAATCTATCATCTCATCATCATGTTCTTCGTTCATTTCATCAGACGAATCTTCCTCTGAAAAAACTTCTTTTTCCTTTATCTTGTCTTGTTTTATACGTTTGCCGCAAGTTTCCATAATTTTAAGAAGCGTTTTTTCATTGTGCTTTTTAGGTGGTTTAGTACCCTTCGTTTCTATTTTATTTTTAGTATTTTCGAGTTCTTGATTTACTTCTATATTTGGTAAAATCTTATCTTTTGATTGAATGTTTTCAATCTTTTTCCATCCACTAACTAGCTGAATTCTACCCTTTGTTATAAAGCTACCTTCAAGTGGAACATCTATAAAGTCTATTGTAACCATTGCTTCTTCATACTCTGCAATTGGCATAAACTGCATTAAAAACCTATTTCGAACTGCGTTATATACAACTTGTTCATCTTTTGATAATGACTTAGCAACCATATATGTTGGTATAATTGCACTGTGACTTTCAACTTTTTTATTATCAAATACTCTCTTTGAACTAGTAAACTTAATTTCATCTTCATACTTAAAATTTTTCTTATGAACATTTAAAACTTTCTTTGTTTTTTCAACAAGAGATTCATCAAGAGCAACAGAGGAAGTCCTTGGATAAGTTATAATTTTTTTCTCATATAACTCCTGAGCAACTTTAAGAACTTTATCAGATGTCCATCCATTCTCCTTACTTGTAACATACCCTTGAAGATTGGATAGATTAAATAAAGCCGGTGCATATTCTTTTTTAGTTTCAACAAGCTTATCACTAACTTTCGCTTTATGTCCCTTTACCTTTTCAAGAACATCTTCAAGTATTTTTTTATCATCAAATTTTTCATTGTTTTCTATTCTATAAGTAGAGTCCACAGATTCAGAAGCTTCTGTTTTAAAATCTGCAAGCAATCTATGAAACTCTTCTGGCACAAATTCTTCAATTTCTTTATCTCTATCATACACAATTTTAAGTGTAGGAAGAAGAACTCGACCTATATTCAAAGGCTTTCCTGATCCTCTTTGATATTTAAGAGTTGTAACCGATGTTAGATTTATACCTATAATCCAATCCGCAAATTGTCTACATATACCAGCGTCTTTTAAATTTGACATAGTCGTATTATCAATAGTTTTAGCAAGTCCTCCATTTACTTCATCAGGAGTCCATTCATTTAAAAGCAGTCTCTCTATAGGTTTTTCAACATTTAAAAAGTCTAGTATTATATCTCCTATTATCTGTCCTTCACGGTCGTAGTCTGTAGCAGATATAACGCTCTCAACGTCAGCTCTATTAATTAGGCTTGCTA
>JBARWW010000379.1:0-5807 GCA_049647005.1 Acidaminobacteraceae bacterium
ACTATGGTTAGATTTCAATCTATGCCGTTTTTCGCTATGGTGACCCACTTTAATATTTACATTCCACTATGGTTAGATTTCAATAAACAGAGGGTAAAACCACTTAAGAGTCGCTAACGCATTTACATTCCACTATGGTTAGATTTCAATAATTTAGAAAGTAATTTTGCTATAGTTGATATTATTATATTTACATTCCACTATGGTTAGATTTCAATAATTAAAACTGAAAATATAACAGTGGGTTCATTCTCAATTTACATTCCACTATGGTTAGATTTCAATAATGCGTATCAATTAAAGCATTGATATCACAAGGTTTCGGATAGGTATATTGTCGACCTATTAATTTTATTAAAATATGTTTTGATTTTTCTTCTGAATTTATCATTTTAATTCTCCAATCACTTGATTTTAAAAGGATTGTCGACCTACTATAAAAATCACTCTATCGTACATCGACAATTCACAATTATAGAAAATTAGAAGTTGCATCATCTTCTAATGCCCAAAATTCCTTTTCAAGCCACCTTGCTTCTCTACTCTTAAATACTATAACAGAATCTATATCCATGCGCATAAATTTTTTAAGCTCATTATTCAATTCTATTAGCTGAGATTTTGATAATTCACCTTCGAAAACTGAATTTTGTATATGAGTCAGATATTTTTTGCATGTCTTATAAACTTTTGGTAGAACCTTTTTACCTTCACTATCAAATTTTATATCATAAACAAGTATAACGTACACTATACATCACCACCATATCCTAAATGATTTGTATTCTTTCTCACCAGTCAAATGTTTTATTAATTTATAGCATTCTAACCTAATCAAATATTCATACGATACCTTTCTTTTTAATTCCTTATGCATAATTGTTTTTTTAAGTCTATCATCTATTTCCTGCATTATCTTTTGTGAAGCAGATTTTTTTAAATGTAGATAATTCAATTCTTGTGTAAAATCATCTTCCGTTATTTGATTTTTATTTAATAGTGAAAAAATAATACGATCACCTATTAAAGGTTTAAATACTTCAGCTATATCTAGGCTTAGTGAAAATCTTCGTTCACCCGATTCATGTAAAAAACTTATAGTTGGATTTAATTGAGTCATATATATTTGACTAAGTATCTTAGTATATAGAACTGAATTCACATATGAAATAAGTGTATTTATAATGTTATCAGGAGGTCTTTTTACCCTTTTATCAAAATCATATTCACCATCAATTATTGTATTAAAGGCACTATAGTATCTTTTGCGTATATTACCTTCAATCCCCATTAACTGATTAATAGAATTCGCCTCATATATTTTCCTTCTAAGTTTATCAATACCATCCATGACAATTGAAACATCTTTTCCTCTACCGTTATAATATCGAAGATTTCTAAATATATTATCAGCTGCACCAGCTATAAATTCTTTTGCTATAAGAAGTCTTTTTTCATCATCATTACTTTGAATGACTTGAAGTGTGAGTAGTTTTCCCGATAACAATCTTTCTCTTGGATAGAATGTTCCAGAGTAAAAATCATAATAATTAAAAAAGTGAACCAAAATTCCATATCGTGATAAGAAATCAATTAGCTTAGTATTAAAGTCCATTTCACACATTATATAAATTTCAGAAATAGTTTCAATTGGTAAGGCTTTTTTTACACCTTCTGAATTCACATATACCAAAGTGTTATCTTTTCTTGAAATCCTTCCTTGATTGTAGAAATAAAAAGTTCTTTTCATAAATAACCACCATCCTTCTATACAAATTTATATAAAACACATATCGTGGTATGAACATTTACTGCATATTTTCATTTTAGCAATTTTTGGTACAATTTTACTTACTTTTATTTCCTTAATTTTTATAATCATATACTCAAGTTCCTTTATGTCCTTATCATCAAGTCTCACTTCTACTTTTCTTTTTAGAAGAGGATAGTCTATAAAAGCTCTTTGAATTTCAACATCTCTGTTTTTCAAATAATATATATAATATTTAAGTTGCCAAACACTTGCATCTTCTATACTCCTACTTTTTTTAACTTCATGAAGCTCATTTTTATCTCTAATAAAGTCTATATTTATAGTATTATCTATACATATATTTTTTAATTCTTCTCTATATGAACCTTCATCAAGCATCTTCCCAATTTTCACGTCTTCGCTTGTATGTTCCATCGTTATAGAATTAGCATAATACCATAATTTTTTCTTACAAACATTATAATAATAGATATCCATTCCACTAATATTTGTATCAATCATATAATCACCTCATTTAAATAAAGTTGCTTTCCTCTTCTTTATCTTCATAGATTATATTTGTAAAACCTTTCTTGTAATCATAGTAACAATTTACAATATATATTTCTATATAGGTGTTTAACTTTATCGTTTTTTCAACAACTTTCGAAGCAAATGCTTTTTTAGACAAAATTCTTGAGTATTCAATTGGTAATGTATAGTCTTTTATCTTAGAAATATAATTCTCTTTTTCAATCCACGATAGTTGACTATCTCGTGTTAACTCCAAATATCCATCAATTACTTCTCTATTCTCATTATAAACAGATGTCGGAATCATATCACATGACGAAATATTTCTGAACTCTTTTACTGTATCTGCCATTGTTTTCGAACCAGGATACAGATCTTCAATCATGTCATAATAATATTTAAAATCCTTATGGTACTGACTACCACAAAGATTATCTTTTGAAAATGTTTTGTCTATTAGAGCAATTTTTTCGTTTTCCGTTATTACACCTGAAATATTTTCTAATGCTTCTTTCGACAAATCATAGATATCTTTGTAAATAAACCCTTTACTCGAATTATCTTTTCTTATAATACTATTATCAATTTTAGTAAACACAAAACAATTCTCTTTATCTACATTTTTTACTCCTTTTCGATTGCATCTTCCAAGTCTTTGAAACAATGAATTGAGTTCAGACAACTCTGTAATTAAAAAATCAAAATCGATATCTAAGCTTGCTTCTACAATTTGTGTCGATATCCAGATGCCATTATCTACATCAATACTTCCATTTTCATTATAAGTTTCTCCAAATTTAATTATTTTAGATTCTTTCTCACTTCTATCTTTCCTTATAAATTTACTATGTAGTAGATTTATGTTATCTGCATTAGAATTTATAGCTAGGTAATCGTAAATTTCCTGAGACTTTCTTATTGTATTGCATACTATAAGTACTTTGAACGACTTAGAACTTTCTTGTACAACATTAAATATTTCATTAATAGATTCACCAGTTATCTTTTCGTTTATAACCCTTATATTATGCCTTTTAATATCATTTACAAAGCTAGTTTCTTTAAATTGTATTTTTGTTTTTTCTTTCATCAACTCTTTTACAAATGGAGATAAAGTGGCCGTCAAAATAGCGAATTTACCACCAAGTGATGAAACTCTTTGCATCCCATAAATTAGATACGCAAGCAGATCCGGACTATACATTTGAATTTCATCAATTACTATTTTTGAATATGAAAGTGTTGATAGCTTAAGTTCATATCCTGGATATTTAAATACAAAATTAAATAATTGATCCAATGTTGATATATTAAGTGGCAAAGAAAGCTGTTTACTCTGATTATAGTAGTCTTTTAGCGCTTCCTCTTGCTCTCCTACTTCAAGTATTACAGTTCGCTGAATATTTAATGATTCAGAATGTAAAATTGAAAGTCTCTTTGAGATTAAAATTTTATCATCATCTAGTATATCCTTATATATTCTTTTAAAAATTGAGTTTATAGCTGCTTTTATAGGCAAGATAAAGAAACCCTTTGTGTCGCCTATCCAGTGAAGACCAGCCTCTGTTTTCCCCATTCCAGTTTGAGCTACTACCATTAGATTTTCGTTTTCGTTTTCAATACAAAATTGTTGCAGTTCATTCCAATTAGAATCAACATTTTTACTTTTCCATTTAGCAAGTAAAGAATCTAATCCATTTTTCAAGAAATCATTTTCATATTCAATTTCAATACCTGCACTAGCTGAGTAGTCGCACTTATGTAGTAGGCCTTTAATTAGTATGGCAAGATCTGTAATATATATTTTTTTAATATTTTTGCTTGTTATACGCTTAATTTTATATACTTCACCAGCACCAAAGTCTTTTAATTGATTATACATAGATTCTGATTCATGCTTATCTTGAATCGCTTCAAAATTCTTGACATAATGATGGTGATTTAGAACAGCATTTGCAATAATATAGTAGTCATCTAACTCGTAATTTTCTATATCTACATAAAATAGTGACAATAAATTATGAGCAAATTCATTTTTTTTATCAAATTTACCACCATACTCTATTCTTTTTTGAAAATATGGATTTACTTTACCAAGGTCATGTATTTCACAAGATAATTTCAATAAATTATAAGATTCATCCGTTATATAATTCAATTTTCTTAAAGTATCTGCTCTCTCGATCAAATTATTATTATGCTCCTTAACAGTTACATTTGGTTTTGCAAAATAATTAGATAATTCCATAAATCACCAACTTTTTTTATAAAATACTTTTCATAAGCTAATTGAAATTAACGATATACTTTTCCCCATTATAATCATCAACAAAAGTATTATCTGAGCACTCACCAATAAAATAATCTGAAGTGTAAACTACTTTCTTTTTATTAAAGACTCTTTTCTTGTCTACAATCTCATAATTTTTATTCATGTAATATGTTGTGCCTCTAGTTTCTATACCTTCTTTTTCGGCTAAAAATATAAGTTCTTCATCAACACTTTCCCAATCAATATAAGAAGAGTATGCGCTACAAATTTCATCTGCTTCAAAATTCTTTGATAAGTCCACTAAATCAGCTGATATAATATCAACAAAGTCTTCGCTTCGACCTATTGATCTTATGTTATATACGCTCTCGAGTATTTCATATAAATCATTTTCATCATCACATCTTATATGAAGTAACAATTCTACATCAGTTAGAACTTCATAATATTTAAGTGATGTTGTCAACGTTTTAAACCTTGAATACGGTAGTTCCCATTCATTTTTAACTCTGTCTTTATAGTCTTTTTCAATCTTTTTCTTTTTTAAATCAAGTATTCTCATGCTATCTTTTAACTTTATGTATTCATCTGATTTTTTTTCGTGTTTCTTTTGCTCTTCTTTTATTTTCTTTTTCTCTATATCAATAGCATTTTTAGCAATTTCAATATCATTTTTTTTTATATCATTTAATAATTTTTTGTTGATTTTAAGGTCTTGATATTCACTAAGGTATTCTCTACTTATGACATCAATTGTAATTTCATTTTCAAAACTACTGCCTTGACTCTTCTTAGCCTCTGCAACTTTATCAAATGCCTTTGATAAAAACTCTGATTTTTTAAGACGAACTAATATCCCTCGATCATCTTGAGTACTGTTTAGAAAACAATGATCTGTATATGGTCTCATTTGACAAGCTCCATACTTACCTTGAATGCTTATATCCATCTTTTTATATTCTGTGAATCTACAGGCATCATGAAGTGCACCTATAACTGTTGAAAACGGTGGCAACGGATAAGTCATCTTATTATCTATTGTTTCGGGCTTTTTATATGACGCTTGATTTTGTTTTAAGTGAATTCTAAGTGCTTTCATATTACACCTCGTAGTAATTTTTCACATCATTCTTTAATGATTCAAAGAAAGAATATGTACTCTTAGCACCTAACTTTTCTTTTATTTCTGCAACATTTTTTATATCTACGGAGTCAAGAACTGCAGCAGAATAAGATTCTTTTGTTCGT
>JBARWW010000380.1:0-3719 GCA_049647005.1 Acidaminobacteraceae bacterium
CACTTAGTCTTGATATGGCTAGAAATATTATGATAGAGAAAAATATTGGTCGTTTACCTGTAATCTCAAATGAAAAAATGATTGGTGTTATTAGAAGTGCTGATATACGAGATAAGTTTTACATGAAAATGGAAGAAGTTAGCCGCCATTTAAATCATGTGATAAATAATATACATGAAGGGATTTGTGTAATCAATTCAGAAGGCATAGTAACTATCTGGAATACAAATGCAGAACTCTTGTATGGTACAAAGGCAATTGATATAATTGGTGATCAATTAAAAAATCATTTTCCTCAAGCTATACTACTTAAAGTTTTAAAAGAAAAAGAAGCAATTACCAACGTTTATCATTCACCAAGACCAAATAGTAATATAGCAATCTCGGCTCATCCAATATATATAAACGGTGAGTTTGTTGGTGGCGTTTCAACGGATAGAGATATTACAGAGGTCGAAAAGTTATCGGATGAACTTCAAATGGCTAGGGAAAAAGTTCAATTCCTAGAAAATGAATTTAAAAGAATTAATGATGATGGTTTTGATAAAATATTAGGTAAAAGTACTTTAATACGAAAAAACATTGAAATTGCAAGACAAGTTGCTAAAACTAATGCAAGTATATTGATCTATGGCGAAAGTGGTACTGGGAAAGAAGTTTTTTCTAGAGCCATACATGAACACTCAGAACGAACTGGTTTATTTGTTCCAGTAAACTGTAGTGCTATACCAAATGAACTTTTTGAGAGTGAGTTTTTTGGTCATGAAGCTGGTGCTTTTACTGGTGCTAGTAAAAAAGGTAAAGTAGGAATATTTGAACTTGCGGACAATGGAACGATATTTTTAGATGAACTTGCAGACCTACCAATGCATATGCAAGCTAAACTATTAAGAGTATTGCAAGAAAGCGAGTTTAGAAGAGTCGGTGGCGAGATTATCAGACGTGTTGACGTGAGAATAATATCAGCAACAAATAAAGATTTAGTTAGCATGGTAGAGAGTGGTGAGTTTAGAGAAGATCTTTACTTTAGGTTAAATGTTATAGAGATGACATTACCAGCACTTAGAAAGCGTGAACATGATATTGATCTTTTTATAAATAAATTTCTAAAAGAAATATGTGCCAAAAATAAAAGGCCTGCTCCAAAATTTGATAGTGAATCAATTAAGATAATGAGAAATTATAAATGGAAGGGAAATATACGTGAACTAAAAAATACAATTGAACATATAATTATTTTGAACAAAGAAAAGATAATTACAAAAGATATGATTCCAAGTTATATAAGAAATGAATCCTTAAATTTTATGAAGCGTGATATAGATGAGGATAATATGGATTTAGTGAGTATGGTTAGAGAACTTGAGAAAACTGCTATCAAGCGAGCACTAGAACTATCTGGTGGAAAAAAGAGCAAGGCAGCCAAATTATTAAATATACCTAGAACAACTTTATATTATAAAATTGGAGAGTATGATTTGTAAGTTTATCTATAAAAGTTATATGTATAAATTTCTTCTAAAAATTATTGATTGTATTTAAGTGTCGAATAGCTGACAAGTGTCGGTGGTTCGACACTTATTGTTTTTTTTGAAATATTGACACTAACCTTGCTAAATGGGACTTATGTGCTTATAAATATAAATATTGTGTCCAATTACTTTAACATATGTCGAAAATCTGACACTTTATAGTGATTATAAACATATTTGATACTTTCTTAAAAAGTATTTGAAAAATTAATAGATTTAATAAAAATCATTGAAAATACAAAGTTGTGTATTTTCAATACATTCATCCGTTTTTTTGCCATATGAAAAACATGAATCTAAAAGTTGGCATGAAACATGCTTTATAAATACGTGAGATAAAAAAATACTTAATCAATACCCCAAAATATTGTTTTAAGAAAACAGATTATTAATAATTAGGAGGTGAAAGATTTGGTGCAAATTTTACTTAAACAACATGTTGGCGTGTCTAATGACCCGTGTGTTGAAATCGGTCAAGAAGTTAAACGTGGTCAATTAATAAGTAAACCAAGTGGCCTTGGTGCATTTATACACTCAAGCGTTGATGGGACAGTAGAAAAAATTAATGATGAATATATCGAAATAAATCCTTTCGAAATTCAATCAGAGGATTATATAAAAATTAAGGATACAAGCTCTAATTTAGAAGCTATAAAAGAAGCAGGTGTAGTAGGTGCAGGTGGTGCTGGTTTTCCATCACATGTTAAGTTTGCAACTAAACTTCCAAGTGGATATGTAATCGTTAATGCTGCAGAATGTGAACCAGTTCTATCACATAATGTTAGTCTAATGGAAAAACATCCTGAAACTATAGTTGCTGGTGTTAAATATCTTTTAGATATAAGTGAAGCTAGTGAAGGAATTATTGCTATAAAGCCAAAACACAAGAAAGCACTTATTGCTCTTGGAAAACTTACTAAAGACATATCAAATATTAACATTAAGTTACTTCCTGATATGTATCCAGCGGGTGATGAAAGAGTAATAGTAAGAGAAATACTTGGTGTAGAATTAAAGCCTGGAGAGTTGCCAATGGTTGCTAACGCAGTAATTGTAAATGTTGAAACTATAAAAAACATCGTAAATGCTATTGAACTTCGCAAACCAGTAATATCTAAAGATATTACTGTAGGTGGAGCAGTAGTTGGTGCGAAAACTGGAAAAGTTTTCGCAGATGTTCCAATTGGATCTTCAATTAAAGAGTATATAACAAAGAGCGGTGGTTACGAGAAGTATCATGGTGAAATTATAATAGGTGGTCCTTTTACAGGAACTAGAGCTTTTGAAGATACGCCTATTACAAAAACTACTGGTGGTATTTTAGTTGGAGTACCTTTTCCGAATGAAACTAGAAAAATTGGAATCATCGAATGTGAATGTGGTGCTTTAGAAGATAGACTTATGGAAATCGCAAGTAGTATGGGCGGCGAAGTTGTTGCTAAAGAAAGATGCAAAAGAATGGTAGAAGTAAATGGTCGATTTAGATGTGACCTTCCAGGTTCGTGTCCAGGTCAAACAGATAAAGTTTTATCTTTAAAAAAGCAAGGAGCGGAAGTTATTATAGCCGGTACTTGCGAGGATTGAACTAACACTATTGTTCAAGTATCTCCTAGTTTAGGAGTTCCGGTGTATCATAGTACTGATCATGTGCTTCGCGCGGCAGGTCATAAACTATATAGAAAAATAAAATAATAAATGAAAGCATTTTAGGGAGGAAATTTTAATGTCAATAACTTTAGAAACAGCTAAGGAACATGCTAAAGATCCTGCAGTAGTATGTTGCAGATTTGAAGCTGGTACAGTAATTGAAACATCAAATCTTGAAGATCCAAATATTTTTCCAGATCTTGAAGATTCAGGATTACTAAAAATACCAAGTGATGTATTAACAATTGAGGAAGTATTAGGTGCAAAATTAACTAAAACAATAGATGCTTTAACACCATTAACTGCTGAATTTTTAGAAGGCGTTAAGAAAGCAATTACACCAGTTATTGAAACTGAAACAATTGAGACTGTAGCTAAGACACCTGCAACTAATGTTGTTACTGAAATAAATAATGCATCTGGTGTTCTTAAAATCCATATAGGTGAAGGTAAAGACATCAACTTAGAGATTCCAATGGGAGCATTTGCTCAAGCAAATACTGCTACAACTGCTACTAATCAAGCTCAAGTTGCTCAAAC
>JBARWW010000381.1:0-5182 GCA_049647005.1 Acidaminobacteraceae bacterium
GTCAGAAGGTATGCATATAATGGAAGGCTTCCTTCCTAAAGAATGGGCGCTATTTTGGTTTGCTGTATTTATTCCGTTTTTCCTATTAGGATTTAGGAAAGTCAAGCGTATTATGAAAAAAGATAAAAACACAAAATTACTTCTTGGACTTTGCGCAGCATTTGTATTTGTACTTTCTGCACTTAAGATTCCATCTGTGACAGGAAGTACTTCACATCCTACGGGTGTTGGTCTTGGAGCTATTTTATTTGGACCACTTACTATGTCAGTACTTGGGCTTATAGTTTTGATATTCCAAGCAACACTTCTTGCTCATGGTGGTTTATCTACAATTGGAGCCAATGGATTTTCAATGGCTGTTGCTGGACCATTTATTTCGTATTTTGTATTTATAGTACTTAAGAAATTTAATGTCAATAGGTCTGTGACAGTATTTTTAGCTGCATTTATAGGTGATTTAGGAACATATATGGTAACATCGATTCAGCTTGGACTTGCTTTCCCAGATCCTACACTTGGAGTTATGGTGTCAGTAACTAAGTTTTTAAGTATCTTTGCATTTACACAGGTTCCAATTGCAATAGCAGAGGGTATACTTACAGTTATGATTTATAACTTTATTACAGAGAACTTTAAAAAAGAATCAGAGGTGTTAGCTTATGAGTAAAAAGAATATAATTTTATCTTTAATCTTGTTAGCAATAGTTATAATACCACTTGTACTTGTTCCAGATGCTGATTTTAATGGCGCAGATGGTAACGCATCCAGTCATATAGCGCTTGTCGCTCCAGGCTACGAGCCCTGGTTCACTTCATTTTGGGAGCCGCCAAGTGGTGAGATAGAAAGTCTTATATTTGCTGTACAAGCCTCTATTGGAACAGCTTTTATAGCCTTTGTAATAGGCTATATAGTTGGGAAAAAAAATCATGCTTAGCATAGATTTAGTTGCTAACACAAATAAACTTACAAAGTATAATGCCATGGGTAAATTTATATTTTCGATGGCTATGCTTTTGGTCAGTATTATACTTGAAAATACCATTTTTAATATTGCAATTAGTATAATATTTCTGATAATAATAGTGCTTGTTGGTAAGATAAGTTTGAAATATTATATTAAATTATTAATGATACCAGTTACTTTCATACTAATAAGTGTAATTGCAATACTTCTTACAGAAGTTTCAAATACAAATTTGAGTGATATAATACTTTCCGTTGGTTTATTTAAGTTTCAAATTGGAGTTACAAATTATACTTTAGAGCTTGCTAAATCAATTATATTTAGAAGTCTTGGCTCGATTTCATGTGTGTATTTTTTAGTTTTATCTACACCTTCAAATCAAATTGTAAATATATTTAAAAAGTTAAGACTTCCAATTGAATTTATTGAACTATATATGTTGTGCTATAGATTTATATTCTTACTATTAGACGAAATTAGAATTATAACTACAGCTCAGGAGTTAAGATTCGGTTACTCGAGTATTAAGATTGCCTATAGATCATTTTCAACTTTAGTTGGAATAGTATTTATAAGAACCTATGATAGGTACCTTAGTATGCAAACAAGCTTAGAATTAAAATTGTATGATGGTGATTTTTATTGATAATATATGAAAAATTTTTTGTTAAACAAATCAGGTGTATTTAAAATAAAGTTCTAAATCATATTGTTAATACAAGAGAAATTTGTCAAATGGATTTTTAGTTAATGTTAAGGACTGGTGAAAATATGCTTAAAAGTGAAAACTTAACATACAAATATGAAGATGGAACACTTGCAATCGACAATGTTAGTGTTGATTTTAGCAAAGGCAATGTTATAGGTGTTATAGGTGCTAATGGTGCAGGTAAAACTACACTTTTCAAATGTTTACTTGGTATATTAAAGCCAAGTAGTGGCAGTATAATCTTTAATGGTAGTTCTTTGTCATATAAGAAAAAGGCACTTAATGAGTTAAGAAAAAGCGTAACTAT
Organism: Acidaminobacteraceae bacterium; assembly: GCA_049647005.1. GTDB lineage: Bacteria > Bacillota > Clostridia > Peptostreptococcales > Acidaminobacteraceae > JBARWW01. The sequence continues at coordinate 1,982 of JBARWW010000381.1, forward strand.
GATTATGCAGGACCCTGAAAAACAGATATTTCATTCTAACATATATGATGATGTTGCGTTTGGACCTAGAAACTTAGGTAAAAGCGAAGAAGAAGTTGAGGAGATTGTAACGAGGAATTTAATGTCAGTAAAAATGTGGGATCTTAGAGAAAAGCCTGTCCACTACATAAGTTATGGTCAAAAAAAGAGAGTTGCAATTGCAGGTGCTATGGCACTTAGTCCGGATTTAATACTTATGGATGAGCCAACTTCAGGACTTGACCCTAGAATGGAAACTGATATGAAAAATATAATTGGTAGGTTAAAAGAGGATAATAAAAGAGTAATAATATCAAGTCATGATATGGATTTGATTTATGAAATTTGCGATTATATATACTTAATTAAAGATGGAAAGATTTTAAAACATGGTGATAAGAAAGAAGTGTTTGTAGATGAGGCAAGTATAATATCTGCTGGACTTAAATTGCCATGGCTTGTAAAGCTTCATACGAAGCTAGGCATGGGTCTTTTCAGTAATGAGTCGGAGTTGTTTGCTTCAAAGGGTTAATAGTCCTTAAATAAAAAAATATACAAAATTCAATGTTTTTAAAAAAAAGTGAAGAAATTTTTCTGAAAATATCGTATAATTAGGAAAGTACAACCGTGATGAATTCGCGGGGAATGATTTACATAAGTTGTGCTAACGGTGTTATATGCAGAATTCTTTGGGAAGTCGGTTAATTTATTAACCGGCTTCCTTCGTTTTTGAAGAACAAATAGATATATCATTGTTATTAAAAGAAGTAAGAGAAACTTTGAAAAAAGAACTTATGTTTGGTATAATGGATAAGATAGTTAAATTAATCAGTAGATGAATGTTGAGGTCAATATGGAAAGAATAATTATGCATGTAGATTTAGATGCTTTCTTTGCCGCAGTTGAGCAAGTGGATAATCCAGAGCTTAGAGGAAAGCCAGTTATAGTGGGTGGTGGATCTGATCGTGGAGTTGTTACTACATGTTCCTATGAGGCTAGAAAGTATGGAGTTCATTCTGCAATGGCGGGATTTAGGGCAAAACAACTCTGCCCAAATGGCATATTTGTTGAGGTTAGAATGCAGAGATATCTAGAAGTATCCAAACAAGTATTTAAGATAATAAATGACTTATGTGACACTGTTGAGAAAGTTTCAGTTGATGAGGCTTATATGGATTTTACTTCTAGTAAAATAGATGTGAAAGAAATCGTAGATATACTAAGAAGACGAGTTACAGAGGAAACAGGACTTACTATATCGGTAGGGGTTTCTTATAATAAATTTTTAGCAAAGCTTGCTTCAGACTGGAATAAGCCAGATGGTGTTAAATATATAAGTCCTGGTATGATACCGAATGTACTTGAAGATCTAAATATATCAAAAGTTCATGGTATTGGAAAAAAAGGTGTAGAGAAATTTAATCGAATTGGTATATTTAAGATAAGAGATTTACTTAGGCTTGATCGTGAGTTTATGAGCTCATATATGGGTGTGTTTGGAATTGATGTACATGATAGAATACGTGGCATAGATAATAGAAGTGTTATTATATCACATGAAAGAAAGAGTCATGGACGAGAGAGTACTCTGCATGAAGATACATCAGATAAGATAAAACTAAAGATAATAATTGCAAAATTTGCAAAAGAAATAGCACATAGTATGCAAAGGCATGACGTAAAAGGTAGAACGATAACAGTTAAGTTTAAAAACGATAAGTTTATAACTAGGACAAAGTCAAAATCACTTAATCATGTAACCGATGATTATAAGGAGATATCCATAGTTGCATCGAAACTTATTGATGAGTATGATATGATTAGACCATTAAGGTTAATAGGTCTATCTATCGCTAATTTTGATGAAGATGATATAATTCAAATTTCTTTTTTTGGAGACTAAGCGTTCTTGTTTAGTCTTCATATTTTATACACATATTTTTTGTATTATAATAGTATAATAGATTACCTTAAAACAAAGTTTTGGCTTTTAGAGCTAAGTGATAATTATAATGGAGTGATTTTATGGAAAAATGTTCAGTATGCAAAAAAAATATAGCTATGATTCATACAAGTAAAATAGAAAATGGTAAACAAGAAACACAAGCACTTTGCATGTCTTGTGCTCAGGATCTTGGAATTCCAGTTATGGATGAACTTATGAAGCAAGTTAAAATGAATCCTGATGAGCTAGATAATCTTTCAAATCAAATGTCTAAAATATTTGAAAATTCCGATATTAGTGATGAAGATAACCCGCTAGCAGCTATGATGGGTATGGACTCTGGTTTGGGACTTGACTTTGAAAAGTCATTTGAGAAAACAGTTGATGCTGAGGAAAAAATAGAAGACATGGATATACCAATGTCAGAAAAAGAAAAGATTCTGGCTAAAAGAAAACTTAAAAATTTATCTAAGTATGGTGTAAATTTAATAGACAAAGCCAAAGAGGGTAAGATTGATAGAATTGTTGGTAGAAATAGAGAAATTGATAGAATAATTCAGATTTTAAATAGAAGAGGGAAAAATAATCCTATATTGATAGGCGAACCTGGTGTTGGTAAAACAGCGATTGCAGAGGGTCTTGCGGTTAGAATAATAAATAATGAGGTACCACTTAAATTGCTTGATACAGAGATTTACCTTCTAGATATGACTGCGGTTGTTGCAGGTACACAGTTTAGAGGTCAGTTCGAAGGTCGCATGCAGGGAATTATAAAAGAAGCATCAGACCATGGTAATGTTATACTGGTTATTGACGAAGTTCATAATATAATGGGTGCAGGTGAGGTTCATGGTGGAGTTATGAATGCTGCTAACATACTAAAGCCTGCACTTGCAAAAGGCCATGTGCAGATAATTGGTGCAACTACAGTAGAAGAGTATAGAAAACATATAGAAAAAGATGCAGCTCTTGAAAGAAGATTCCAAACAGTTATAGTTGATGAGCCTACTATTGATGAGTCTATAGAAATATTAATGGGCATCAAGGATTATTATGAGATTTATCATAAAGTTTCTATATCCGATGAAGTTGTAGAAGCAGCAGTTAAGATGTCAAGCAGATATATAGCCGATAGATTCCTACCAGACAAAGCAATCGATGTAATTGATGAGGCTGGGTCTAGAGTTAATTTGAAAAATAAAGGATTAGTTGAAGTCAAATCATTATCAGAAGAGATT
>JBARWW010000382.1:0-8444 GCA_049647005.1 Acidaminobacteraceae bacterium
ACATACGACTGTTAGCCTTAAGTTTCTGTGCCACATAAGTGGTACTTGTCGCTTGTCCGATCATTTTTGCAACTTTTTTGCTCTAGTCTGTGGTATTAATGTGGTACTTTGCTTGCTACACTAGGGCGTAAAGTATTTTACTGGTGGTACTATAGTGGTACTTTACTATCATTTTCTTTAATTAATTTAACCAAAATCACTCCTAAAAAAGGCAGCAATGATGCAGGATTTATAGATATAACATGCATATTTATACAACTCCTTATGTATATTTTCTATCGATACATCTTTTTAAGAACCTCTATGTTTACTGTGTACTTAACTACTGGTTCTGCTTTTCTAGACTTTTCAACTGTAGCTTTACCAGTTGCTCTTCGCCTAAGTTCATCAGGATCTTTTACTATGTTTACTTTCATTACTTAACCTCCCTTAAAAGTAGTATGATCTAAACGTCAAATTTGTTTTTTAAAATATAGATGATGCTACTTTTCAATTTAAAAAAGCCCCTAGCTTTTTTTTTGCTAAGGGCTTTTACTTAAGTTTATATTTAGTTCTTATCTGGTATACCTGATAGTATTCCTATTATGTCTTCTAAGACTGCATTTTTCGTTGGTTTATCATCTTTATCATGTGAAGTAGCAACTTCTTCATTCATTTTAGAAACTTCTATTACAGAAGACTTATAATCCAATTCATTATGTTCTTTATCATCTATATCTAAGTTAAGATAGGCTTTAGTTTCTCTACTAACCCCTTCATTATTTATAGCACTATCACCTGGAGTAGTCTCTACATCTAACTCTCTTAACTTTGTTATAGTTTCTATTGATAGAGACTTCATAAAATCTGTTATACCTAGTAGTCTTAGCTTATCTTCTAGTGTACCTTGTTCTATTATGGTCTGTGAGTTTATGGCACTTGTAATAAAGTCGTTACGACTTCGCTTTATGATTGTTCCATCTGAATTAAGCAGCTCATAGGCTTTAAAACTTATCTTATCTGTAAGTCTTAGTGACCTTGAATCTCCACTTTTCCATATACTTTTTGCCATATTACCCCACCTTAATTACTTTCTTATCGTCAGCTCTAGTAGATTCAATTCCCATAGTTGCTTCCTTAGCGGCTTCTTTCTTTTTATATTCTGCTAATGCTGATAGATGATATCCCTTTGCTTCGTCATATATTGGATCATTTGATATCACTGTCTTTATAGGTAAAAATTCTTTTAATAATTCATGATTATAATCGCTTATCATCTTTACAAGACCACCTGCTAAATAAACTCCGGTAAGATTCTTAAAGCTTATGTTTTTGAGCTCTAGCTTGTTCAGCAGAGCGACTTTTATCTGCATCAGTAGATTAGCATACCTTGGTTTAGCAATCTCAGCTATGTTTATCTCACAACCCTTGTAGCTTATATGGTCTGTATGCATCAACAAGTAGTCCATGGTAACTTTATCCGGTCTATATCCACATATCTCATCAAGATCATTTATTATATGATTAAGAACTGTTGATGATCCTATTTCAAGCCCAAAGAATCCAATCGGAATAAACTCACCATTTTTAAGTATGGCAGCATCTATTGTACTTGAGCCAAGGTTCAGTATTAGGTACTCATCTCCTAGCTGATCTTTGACATATTTGTTTGATTCTATGTCTAGTTTCATATCTATAGTAAATTTTGTATTTATCGCCGTTGAGGTTCCTTCAGGTTTAAAATTCAAACTTTCAATTTCAATATTTGTTGCATAATTATTGAACTGTTCTTGCATAAATTTGACTGTATAACGCCTGCAAATTTCCTGTCTAAATATATCTAAATTATTGTTATCATCGAAGTACTCGTCGGTCGGAACCCCCGTCCCAATTCTACACTTTACACATTCGTCCTTTTCATCACTCAAATAGTTAGAATATGCTATATGTGTTAGCATTCTTACCTTGTCATAAAGCATCATTTCCTTTGAAAATTTGCTTATATTATTTGATGATATGATAAGGTCTCCTCTGTTTGATCTATATGCTAAGTCACCTACAAAGAATCTCCCTACACACTGCAAATCCTCATAAATTTCTACATCTAAAAGACTAGATAGATCTTCTACATCATCTTTTACTTCTAAATTCTTAAGTTTATAACCCATACAAACTGCGTTTACTGCTAGTGTTTTTATTTCTTTTCCACTCGAAACTGAGTAGCCTTTATCGTACATTCTTCCTGGATCCCATCCAATAATTTTCATATAATTCACTCCCTTTTTATAATAAAAAAAGCCGATTTCCACATTTTAAGTGAAAATCGACCTCTTTCTATATCCTCTGTTTTTATGCATTAAAAAAGACCCTACAACCGTTGAAACAACTTAGTTGTAGAGCCTTTTTTTCTTGGTATTAGCCGTGTAGCTAATAATTTTGGTGGAAGCGGTGGGAATCGAACCCACGTCCAAAGATGTTTCACAAATGCTTTCTCCGAGCGGAGTTATAGTTTAATTTCTCGTCATCATCAGCGTCCTATAACAAACAAAGAATCAGACCAGCTTCTAAATACCCCATAAGCACAAAGCATTACTTATCTTCGTCCCTTGCAAATTTGTCCAATCCGGCGCGGCAAGGAAGAAAGGCAACCGGTTGAACAGCTACCTAATTAGGCAGCTAACGCGTAATTATTGTCTGCGTTTATATTTAAGTGACTCAGTTTTTTAACGTGGACCCCAAGTCAAGAACCACGGCTCGCTTACATATGATCTACACCCCTGTCGAAACCAGTGCGCCCCCATATCTATTAGGGATTATCCCATATTTTAATTACATCATATAAATTATCTAACTTTATACATGTAAGATTAAAATCATACTAGTATTAGAAAGTTAATATCTCTTTCCAAGTTCTTTTTGAATGTTCATGTTTGCATCACGTTTTGCAATTGCATGGCGTTTATCGTACATCTTTTTACCTTTTGCTATTGCAATCTCCATCTTAATTTTACCTCTTGGATTAAAGTATAACTTAGTAGGAACAAGAGTTAGTCCCTGAAGAGCAATTAAACCAACAATTTTATTGATTTCTCTCTTATGAAGAAGTAACTTTCTTCTTCTAAGCGGATCAACATTGTGTATATTACCTTGCTCATAGTGGCTAATATGCATGTTTGTAACCCATATCTCACCATCACTTGTAATATCAGCATACGCCTCTTTTATAGTTCCTTTACCACTTCTAAGAGATTTCACTTCAGTTCCAGTTAAAACCATACCAGCTTCAAACGTTTCTTCTATGAAGTAGTCATAATATGCTTTTTTATTGTTTGCTATCAACTTTCCAACTGTCACTTTAGCACCTCCTAAATTGTTCACTATAAAATTTGCTTAATTTCTAATACAAACCGTATGTAAGTAAGATTCTAACACATCTACAAGCTTTATGTCAATGCATCTAACCTAATTGAATTATAATTTTAACTAAGAAGTTATATTAGATTATATAAAATCTTTATCGCAAATCCATATTCTTTTGTTATTCAAATTTATTGAACGATAAAGTTACGCTTGTACCATCATCTTCATTTGAATCTATCTGTATTTGACCTTCATTGCTGGTCACTAGTTGTTTAGTTATATAAAGTCCAACTCCATAGCCATCTTCCTTAGACGTGTAAAATGGATCAAATACTCTGTCTATTAATTCTTCTGGAATTCCATACCCATTATCTTTTATAACAATATGCACCTTACCTTCTGTTTCGTAAGAGGATATATCTATATTGCCAGTGCCATCATAATCTAGTGCCTCTATACTATTTAGAATAATATTTATAAGAATCTGTTTTATCTGTTGAACATCAGCTCTTATTTTAACATTCTTAAGATCATATGATATCTTAACTCTAGTCTCAACTATCTTAACTTTAAATAGTAAAAGTATATTTTCTATAACATCTTCCATAGAAACTTCATCCACTGTGATTACACCATTTTTACTAAAATCTAGTACATTAGTAACCATACTAGATAGACGATTTACTTCTTCATCAACAACTCTCTCAAATAGGGCTAAAAACTCAGGATCGTCTTTTTTTGCAGGTAAGCGTTCTACATAATTTTTAATTGAATTTAGTGGATTTTTAATTTCATGAGTTATACCTGCTAATAGTCTTCCAAGCGTAGTTATTTTATCATCATGACTAATTATGTCCTGAAGAATCTTTTCGCTTGTATAGTCATGTAAAAACAGTATAATTCCCTCTACACCTTCTGGACCTAATATCTTTGAAATAGTGTAGTCAATATACCTTTTTTCACCACTAAAATTGGTGAATGAAGATGTCTTTCTATAGCTATCAGTATGATTAAGCTCCTCTAAACCATCTATGTTATAGTTATCAAATGATAAATCATCCCAATTTTGACCAATATAAATTTCTTTAGCAAGTATTTCTTCGGACGAACTATTAAATAGTGTCACCTCTAGATTACTACTAAAAGCAATTATTCCACTTTCAATAGTATTTATTATATTTCCTTTTTCACGATTAGTTTTTTCAAGTTCTAATTGTTTAAAAGTAAGTTCCTTTGTTCTATTCTCAACTTCTTCTTTTAATCTTCTATTAATCAAAACAATAATTTGAAAAACTATCAGTACTACAAATAATATCACTACTACTACTACTAAAGATTTCATTAATTTTTCTGAATTATCACTAAAACTTTCACCAAACCACTTATTATATATTTTATCGTATTCGCCATTCTCTCTTATAATTAAAAGACCTTCATTAAATACATTTAAAATTTCCTTATTTTCGATTCTACTTGCAATCGCATACTCCGTTTCTCCAATAGGCTCTCCAACTATTTTAACCTCATTTAATTTATTCATCTTTTGAAGGTTGTATACACCAGTAGCTCTGTTACCTATAAAAGCATCGCTTTCAAAATTAAGTAGTGCATTTATTGCCTCAGATTGATTTTCGTATTCTAACAACTCTATACTCGAGAAAGTCTTTATATGCTCTACATTTACATCATACTTTTGGAAAGATATTTTATGACCTGATAAATCAATCAAATCTGAAATGTATGTCGTTTTTGCTCTAACAAATATATTTTGAAAATTTACTGTTGTTTTTTCTGTAAAAGCAAATTTTTTTAGTCTAATATCGGTCTTAGTCATACCTTGTATTACATCTAAGTCACCATCTTCAAGACCTTTTATAGCAAGCTCCCAAGGAAGTGGTATAAGTTGTACCTTTAAATCCATAACATCTGCTATAGCACGTATTATATCTATATTAAAACCTCTATAGCTACCATTTCGATCAATAAACTCATATGGTGGATAGTCATTATCTCCTCCAACTAGAATGACATCATCTTCTAATTTCCCCTCATTTTCCAAATTATAAGAAAACGAAGCAGTATTAATGCTTAGAATAGTCAAAAGTATCAATATAAATTTAGAATATATATTTTTTCCCCTTAAATTAATCATGATTACCTCCATCTTTCTATAACATTATATAATAGAACTAATCAAATTAACAGGAGTTAAGATTTCAATACATATTATTGATAAAAAAAACGACTATTAGTCGTTTAAATTTACAATTCTATAAAGTTTTTAACTCCGTAAAACACTCCATCTTCATCATTTGTCTTAGCAATATAATTTGAAACAGCTTTTACATCGTCTTTTGAATTTTCCATCGCTATGCCCATACCTGCGTACTTAATCATATTGATGTCATTTTCATTATCGCCAAATACCATTATCTCTTCGCGTTTTACATTTAAAAGTTCACCTAGCTGCTCAAGTGCACGACCTTTGTCTACACCTTCTGCAACGATATCGAAAATATGTCCAAGCGACTTATAAGCCGATATATCTTCTATCTGCTGTAGTTCTTCTATCATTTCATTGCTTTTTTTAGAATCATCTACAAACACTCCAACTTTAAATATCTGCATATCTTCTGTTATTAAATCTGTAACTGAGCTATTAATAACAGTTTTGACCTTTTCATCTTCTGCTTTACCTTTGGATAACTCTTTGAAATACTCTATAATATACTCACTTCGCTCTGCATATATAGTATCAATAGTATAAAAGTGAAAATATACATCGTATTTCTTAATTATGTTAACTATCTCCTTAACTTTTGAGTTATTAATTGCATTTGATATAACTGCATGATCATTTCTAGGATCTACAACTAAAGCACCATTACAACAAATTATTGGAGAATTAAGATTAAGCTCCTTTGCATAAATCTTTGCTGCTGGATAAATTCTACCTGTAGCTATTCCAAATATGATTCCCACGTCACCTAGTTTAGTAATTATTTCTTTATTATCATTTGATATTTCTTTTTTCGAATTTAATAATGTACCATCCAAATCTGAATAAATCATTTTGTAATTCATTTAATTACACGTCCTCATCTCTATTTATGCTTATTTACCTTACCTTATATAATATTACAATAAAATGCATATAATCGAAACAGAAATTTAAACAAAATATGTCTTCTCTATATCTTAGATTTGATAGAAATATCACTCTTTTTCATATACATCATATTTATTTTGTATATGTACAAAAAATTTTAGCTTGAAATATTAAAGCTTTACATATTTTAGTAATACTAAATTTTTTAAAATACCTCATATGTATAATGTATACAAATGGTTTTCTGTTTTTATGCAAATAATATAAATTTTTATTTGTTTTTCCACATATACATTCAAATAATTGATTCTTACTAGTATATTTTAAAGTTTTATTTATAAAAGTACTTTCTTTAATACAGAAAAAAACACCCTTAAGCAGGATGTCTTTAAATATATTCGGTAATTAACTCAACTTTAAATTTCGGCAGTAGATGTCGCTTAGTGTTTCTCATCCACTAATTACCAATTATAGTCTCGATGTTTATGCATTTTCGAGATCTCAGTGATATATAAATAACTAAAGGGAAAGTATTCTAGTTTAATTATAACAGAGAAATTTTATAAAATCTTTAAATCACAACTATTCTAACTATTTTGTAACCTTTGTAATTTCAGAATATTCACTCGATTGTTTTTCCCCTATTTTAATAGTAAATGGGCCTAAGAAAGATCTTCTTAAGCCAATAAACAATTATCTTTCTATTTTTTCAATTATAGCAAAGTCAATCTCTCTTTGATCAACATTAGCTCCAACTATTACAATTTTAACAGAATCACCAACTGAATAAACTTTTTTAGTTTTCTCACCAATAAGTCTTAGATGATCTTCATCATAGATGTAGTAGTCATCTTTAAGCTCACTTATACGGGTTAAACCTTCCATAGTGTTTTCAAGTTCTATAAACATACCAAAGCCTGTTACTGATGAAATCATACCATCAAACTCTTCACCAATAAACTGAAGTGCGTATTCTGCCATTTTCATGTCATCTACATCTCTCTCAGCCTTTTCTGCAACTCTTTCCTGCTCTGATGCTTGTTTTGAACTTTCAGTAACTATCGATTTAAGTCTTTCAATTCTAGTAGGATTTAACTTACCCTGAATATGCTCTCTTATAATTCTGTGTATCTGAAGATCCGGATAACGTCTTATAGGAGATGTAAAGTGTGAGTAGTAATCAGCAGCAAGCCCGAAGTGGCCTTCATTTATAGGTGTATACTTGGCCTGTTTAAGTGATCTAAGCATAAGCTTTGATATAATCTGCTCTTCTTTCTCTCCTTCTACATCTAAAAGTAGCTTTTGAATCGATTTTGGACTAACTTCTTCAAGCGAACCTTTAATAGTGTATCCAAAGTTGTGAATAAACTTGTTGAAGTTGGTTATTTTCTCTTCTGTAGGTGGTTCGTGTACTCTATAGACAAATGGTATCTCAAGCCAATGGAAGTGCTCAGCAACGGTCTCATTAGCAACTAGCATGAACTCTTCAATCACTCGATTTGCAATTCTTCTCTCACGCCTAATAATATCAATTGGACTTCCATTTTCATCAAGTATGATCTGTGGCTCTGGGAAGTTAAAATCAATTGCACCTCTAGCATCTCTGCGGGCTCTAAGAATTTTACATAGCTCTTCCATAACTTTAAATGTATCAAATAGATATTCATACTTCTCAGTTAATTCATCATTTAATTTTCCTTCCAATATATCAGAAACGTCATTATAAGTCATACGCTCACTTGTTTTTATAACTGACTCGAATATATCGTGATTAACTACACTTCCGTTTGGATCTATCTCCATCTCACAGCTCATAGTAAGTCTATTTACATGCGGATTTAAACTACAGATACCATTAGATAATCTCTCAGGTAACATGGGTATAACTCTGTCTATAAGATATACACTTGTAGCTCTTTTAAGTGCCTCTTTATCAAGTTCACTTCTCTCTGTAACATAGTATGACACGTCAGCTATATGAACACCTAATTTATAG
>JBARWW010000383.1:0-2030 GCA_049647005.1 Acidaminobacteraceae bacterium
GTTTGAGATTTAACTTTACTTAGTATATCTTTGATTCTTTTAATATCATCAAACTCAGTTTTGCTAATAATCTCACTAACTAGGGAAAGCATTTCTTTTGTAGAAGTTCCAATAGCTTTAGAATTTACTACAAGTTTTGGATAGTAGACAGTGCTATTTTTATACTTAGTATAAACTGTTGGATTTAAGCTAATACCACCAGTATTTAAAAGAACTAAGTTTGATAAATCTTCATAACTATTATCATAAGTAGATAACTCACCAATAAGGTTACTAAGCATACTTACATAGTAGATATCTTCTGTTTTTATATGTGACATATCAAATACAAGGTCTATGTATGAGATAGAATTAGTAAATACGTTGTTATATAAAATTTGGTATTTATCATCATAAACAATACTTGAATCAATTTCAACTGTTTCCTCGCTGACATCTTCACGTGTAAGCTTTGGAATAGTAGCTAAAGCTTCTGGTGAATCAACAGAAAGTTGCTTCTTTTTAAGCGCAGCATTTTTAAGTATTAACTCATTAATTTCATCTTCTGAAAGTGAACCTTTGTACTCAGCAAGTTTAATAGCATCTCTAGATTTTTTTTCATCAAGAACTCCTTTTTTAGGAGTCATAGCACATATCGATTGATGAGGGTTATTTAAAATTTTATCATTAATAAAGTTCTCGAAATAACCAGTGTCAATGCCAGCACGAAGTTTTGCTAGAGTTTCATTGTATCTAAGTGGAGCAGCTTCATCACCATCATATAACCAGCTATCAAGTGAATTAATGTTGTATATGATTCCCTTTGTAGCAAAGTTCTCAGCTTCTCTAAGTGAGTACTCAACAACGTTGATAGATGAAAGTATAAGTTTTTTATCTATACCCTTATTAACCATATCGCGAAGAGAGTTTTTAACAATTGATATAAACTCATCTTTTCTAGCCATGCTAGTATCTTTTGCAATGATAGAAAACGCTCGATAAAGTCCGTCATTTCCAGGAGCTAATATGTCCTTTGCGATGTCACTCTCAAGTAAAGCCTTTTTAAGAGGTGAGGCAGATGATTCTATAAGCATCTCACCAAGTATTTGTGACATTAAATTAATCTCAGTATCTGTAGTTTCACCAAGGTTAAATGAAATTGCTAGGTAGTCTTTTCCATCAGTTTCGTCATCATCCGAAATTGGATAAACTCTATGAGAGTTAACACTTGTTGTTATAGGAGTTTGAGCTACGATCTCAGAGTTAGTTTCGTCTCGTTCGAACTCGCTTAGGTAGTTTGTATCTATATACTTAAGTAGCTCATTAACATTGCCATCACCATATAAATATATATATGAATTTGATGGATGGTAGTATTTTTTATGGAAGTTAAGGAACTCTTCATATGTGAGATCTGTTATATGATCTGGATCTCCACCTGAACTGTATTTATAACAAGTATCAGGGTAAAGTGAAGCTGCTATTTGATCTCTAAATAAACTTAATGGATTAGAGTATGCACCTTTCATTTCATTATAAACGACACCTTTGTAGATTATATCTTCATCCGCCGCGTGGATGTCATAATGCCATCCTTCTTGCATAAATATATCTTCAATTTCATAAATTTTAGGGTATAGTACCGCGTCAAGGTAAACATCCATTAGATTATAAAAATCTTTTGTATTTTTACTAGCAACAGGGTAAAGTGTTTTATCTGAAAATGTCATTGCATTAATAAATGTATTCATAGAACCCTTTACCATGTCCATAAATGGTTCTTTTGTAGAATATTTTCTTGAGCCAGATAAAACACAATGTTCAACTATGTGTGGAGCTCCACAGTCATCGCTTGGTGGAGTTCTAAATCCAATTGAAAAAACTTTGTTATCATCATCATTTGAAACATTCATAAGCCTAGCACCACTAAATTCATGTTCAAATAACATAACTTCACTATCTATTTCGTTAATGTTGTATTTTTTAAGTAATTTAAAGCCGTTGTATGTACTTCCTATAAGGTAATCCATTTGTCCTCCTAAGTGTAAGTT
>JBARWW010000384.1:0-13499 GCA_049647005.1 Acidaminobacteraceae bacterium
ATCAGTTAGAGTAATAATTCCCACTATCACATCTTCAAAGTTCACTATATAAACATCATCGTAATTGCCAAGTAACATCACGCCTAGTGCATTTTCAATGTTTGAACTTTTATCAACACTTATAAAATCAGTTGAAAACGCTTGACTAACCATGATCTTATTCGTTACTAAAAGCAAATTATTCACCTCCGTGTATCTAATCCCCAAAATAAAACTGTTAGCTAAATTCATAGTTAAGTCATAAACTGTCATTATAATTTAAAAGCTTAACATATTCTATCAATAAACTTCAATCTTTTTTTGCCAAGAGACTAACGACTTAAACTTAATGTGTACAAATCTTTCCTTCTATGTTGAAGCAATGGAAGTTCTTTACGTACTTTATCAACCTCATCAAAATCAATAGTTTCATAGAGTAATCCTTCATCTTCATTTAGTTGATTTATAATTTTTCCAAATGGAGATACAAGGATCGAATGTCCCCAGGCAGTATAGCTTGAACTTGTGTTACGCGCTGCTGATACTCCTAACATAAATACCTGATTGTCAACTGCGCGAGTTCTAAAAAGTATATCCCAGTGGTCTGGGCCAGTTGTCATATTAAATGCGGCAGGAATGATTATCATCTTAGCTCCCATATCAACCATAATTCTCGAAAGTTCAGGAAATCTAATATCGTAGCAAATACAAAGTCCAATTCGTCCGAACTCTGTATCAAATACGCTAACATTATCCCCAGCGCTTAGTATATCAGATTCCTTGAAATACTGGCCACCCTCTATATCTATATCAAAAAGATGCATCTTTCTATGTTTTGCAATTTCCTCACCATTTCTATCAAATACGTATGATGTGTTATATATATGGTTCTCAATTTTTTCAGGAACAGATCCTGCAACTAAATAAATGCTATATTCTTTTGCAATACAAGATAACTCACTCCATATATAGCCACCTTGTTCCTCTGCATAGTCTGAAAATACACCTGTATCATAGGGACATATAAACATCTCTGGCAAAACAACAATATCAACTATCTTAGTTTGTAAATTCATAAACGTTCTAACTTTTGATAAATTACTTTCTTTATCAAAAGTTACATCCATCTGCATTGCTAATATGTTTATTTTATTCAAATATATCACTCCATTTATCTGCTATTATTAGTTATTTATCAATTATTTCATGAAAGTATATGTTATTATTTATAATAACATATACTTTCACTTAGACTATATTTTTTTAGCTATAAATTTTCGACTATTAAAAATATTTGAGGGTATAAGTAACACTAAGGGTGGTGCCGAAATGAAAATTAACTATAGATTTCCAAACTATATATTTGCTATATTTATAATGCTTTTTTTTATACAACAGTCTATGTTTTTTGCTAGTTTTTCTCAAGAAACAGATACTGATAATGAAGATGCAAAAATTTTAATTATATATTCTTATGATTCAGGCTTTGATACAGTAGTACCTATCGCTAATGGTATACAAACTGCTCTTAAAGATAACAACGTTCGTATTGATGTTGACTTTATGAACAGTAAAGGTACTTTTATAAATCAGCACTTTTATAATTACTACATGAGTTTAAAATATAAATTAAAAAATTCTACGCCATATGATATGATTTTTATCTCAGATGATAATGCTCTTATTTTTATTCAAAAATATGGTGATGAACTTTTTCCTAAAACTCCTATAATCTTTACAGGTATTAACAATATAGAAAATGGTATATTAGCCTCAATTTCACCATATATAACAGGTGTTATTGAACAACCATCAATCGAGTCTACTATATCAATTGCTTCAAAGCTTAATCCAAATGCTAAATCAATATATGCAATTTCGGATAATACATTTACTGGTAAAAGTGAGTTAACTAAATATCTTTCATTAGAGTATTTATTTCCAAATTTAGAATTTAATACAATTGATCTATCATCAATTACATTTAAAAAATTAAGGTCTGAACTATCAAATTTGAATGATGAAAGCATTATATTACTTCTTTCAGCTTATAAAGATGTGAATTCGAAAGAATACTCCTTTAAAAATAGTACTAAATTTATACTTAAATACAGCAAACAACCTGTTTATCACATATATGAACACGGTATTGAACAAGGTTTAATTGGTGGAAAAGTTGTATCACATTATGAACAAGGTCTACAAGCTGGTTTAATAGCAAAAGATATTTTAGAAGGACAGTCTATCGAAACTTTCACCGATGTTAAATCAACAAAAAACCAGTATATATTCAACCATGATGCACTTTTAAAATATGGTATAGACGAAAAGCTTTTACCAAAAGATATAAAACTATTAAACTATGAGAAAAGCTTCTTAGAAAAATATTTTGTATACCTATTATTCATACTTTTTATAATAATATCTCAAACAGTCATTATCGTTTCATTAATTACTGCAAATCGAATTAGAAAATCCACTCAATCTAAGTTAGAAGATTTAATATATAAAGATAATTTGACTGGTCTACTTAGTAGATATGCGATGGAACAATTAATCGATAAAGAGTTATCTAGTGATAAGAAAAATGACATTGTTCTAGTGTTTATTGACATTGATAATTTTAAGCATATTAATGATAATCTTGGACATAATTTTGGAGATATTGTTCTTAATTATGTAGGAGAGATTTTAAGTAGCCTTGAAGATGATTCCACATCTATATGTAGGTTTAGTGGAGATGAATTTTTAGTACTGGTAAATAATATTAAGACTCGTGAACAAGCTATGTGGCTTATAAATAGTATTCAGAACCTATTTGATAAAACTATAGAAATAGAAAATCATAGTTTGCGTTTAACTGTAAGTATTGGAGTTGCCTTATCTAATGTTAAAAACATAAATCGAACAAACTTATTTAAAATGGCAGATTTAGCCTTATACGCCGCTAAAGAAAGCGGACGTAACACATTCTTTTTCTATGAAGAAAACATGGGAATATCACTAAGTGAAAAATTAGAGTTTCATAAATTAATAAAAGAAGCTA
This sequence comes from Acidaminobacteraceae bacterium, assembly GCA_049647005.1. Classification (GTDB taxonomy): domain Bacteria; phylum Bacillota; class Clostridia; order Peptostreptococcales; family Acidaminobacteraceae; genus JBARWW01. The sequence goes on from JBARWW010000384.1 coordinate 3,026, forward strand.
TGGAAAATAATGAATTTGATTTATTTTATCAACCATATATTGATACTCCAACACAAGAAATAATTGGATTTGAAGCTTTAATAAGATGGTTTAGTCCAAAGCATGGCTTTATTTCACCTTATAAGCTAATAGTTAACGCTGAAGAAATCGGACTTATAGTTGAACTTGGTCATTGGATTATGAAGAAAGCTTTTAAATTTTCAAGATTGATAAACCTTAATAGGCCTTCACCACTTAGGATTTCAATAAATCTTTCTCCTGTTCAACTTTTACAATCAAACTTTGTTCAGACAGTTAAAGACTTAATTAAGATTACTAATATAGAGACACATTGGATTTGTTTTGAAATTACAGAATCATCTATCATTGAATCGTTTGAAACGAGTGTACTTATACTTGAAGAACTCTTAAGTCTTGGATTTGACATTGTTATAGATGATTTTGGTACTGGTTACTCTTCACTTAGTTACCTTAAAAATCTTCCTATAACAGGAATGAAAATCGATAAAGCATTTATAGATAATGTCGCAAATAGCCCAGAGGACTTGAAATTCGTAGAACTTATGATTGATATTTCTAGAGTTTTAGATATCAAGATTACTGCTGAAGGTATTGAAGATTATGAACAATACCTTGTATTACAATCTCTAGGATGCGACTACATACAAGGATATTATTTTGGAAAACCAGCTTCTTATGCAGACACTAAAGAGTTTTTAGGAATTAAGTAATAATGCTTATAAAAATATTCGCAGCTTCTCACTCGCTGCGAATATTTTGTGGTTTCAATTCAGATAATATTTTGTTACTTTAGAAATATATCTAACACTCTAAAAAATTCTTCAATGTCTTTTTCACTATTATAAAACGAAGGACTAATTCTACATTTTCCATCGCGAACTGCTATTATAACATTGTTTTCTTTTAACATTTCTTCCAAGGAATGATTTGATTTTTCACTAGCTAATGTGAAAAATAATATAGCTGATCGCTCTGATTTATTAGAAACTTCAGATAAAATCTCAACATTTCTTTCTCTAAGTCCTTTAATAAGTAAATCAGTAAACATAAGTATTTTTGCATATATATTTTCTATACCAATATCAATTAAAAAATCTAATGACCTTTGCCAAGCGTAAAATAGCGAATATGCAATTGATCCAGTTTCATACATTCTACTATCATTAAAATACTTTAACTCTGTATTTGAATTTTCCGCTGCAAACATACCAGGTAGAATTGGTTTTATGAGTTTTCTAGCCTTTTCATTTACATACAAGCAACCCGTTCCTGGTGCTCCAAGAAGCCACTTAAACCCCGCACAGCTAAGAACATCAACTCCCATATCCTCAACATTAATAGGCACTATACCTGCAGCTTGAATTGCATCTACAAAAAACAAAGCATTTTTTTTATGTGCTAATTCACTTATTTTTTTCAAATCAGATCTAAATCCTGAATTAAATCGAACTGCAGCAAGTGATACAACAACTGTTCTATCATCAATTAAATTTTCTATATCGTCTACTTTTATAAGTCCAGTCTTTGAAACTGGAACATATCGAATTTCTACACACTTTTCTTTTAAAGCAAGCCATGGAAATATATTATTTCTATGCTCATCCTCAGGTATAACTATGTTATCTCCAAATTTAAAATTTAGGCCCATAGCTACTATACTAACTCCAACCCCAGTACTAGTTATAAGAGCGTAATCAGATGCCCTACCACCAAGTAATTTTGCGAGTTTTGTTTTTACATCAAGTCTAACGCCTGGCTTTGTTTGAGGTGCTTGACATACTATGTCTAGATACTCATCAAGTCCACTCCTATATATCATATTCATAGGTGATTCGGCAGCATTATTTAGAAAAACGTATTTTTTTGATACTGGAAATAGATTTTTGTAGTCATTTTTAATCATAGAATTATCCTCCAAAATTTTCTTTGATTTTTTTCATAGAAAACTTTAAAATTACAATATTTTAAATCTAAACTAATACTTCAAATGAATCTTCAGTCACTAAAACAGTATGCTCCCATTGTGCACTTAAAGAACCATCTTTTGTAACTGCTGCCCACTCATCATCAAGTATTTTACAAGCAGACATACCAACGTTAAGCATAGGCTCTATTGTAAAAACCATGCCTGGAAGCATTAATATATCTTTTTCATCACTTGCAAAGTGGTATATAAATGGTTCTTCATGAAAATCATTACCGACTCCATGTCCACCGAAGTCTCTTACTATAGAATAACCCTTCTCTTTAGCATAGGGACCAATGGCATTACCTATATCGTGGAATGGTCTATATGGCACAACGCTTCTAAGACCAATTTCAAGGGCTTCTTTTGTGCACTCTACAAGTCGCTTTGCTTCTTCACTAACATTACCAATCATATACATCCTGCTTGCATCAGAATAGTATCCGCCCAATATAGTTGTTATATCTATATTAACTATGTCGCCGTCCTTCAAAATTCTATCACTAGGTATACCGTGGCATATAACCTCATTAATAGATGTGCATATGCTACTAGGAAAACCATCATAGTTAAGCGGTGCAGGAACTCCGCCACAGCTAAGTGTGTAGTTATGTACAAACTCATTAAGTTCATTTGTACTTACTCCCACAAGAGCTTTTTCAGTTAACATATCAAGTATGGTTTTAGTTATCAAAGCACTTTTTCTTATACCTTCTATATCTTCTTTTGTTTTAATTAAACTGAGATCAGGCATTTTATAACCATTTTTTAAATATATATCAATAGATGCTTCAACGTTTATATGACATTTTTTATACTTAAGTCCGCTTCCACACCAACACTTGCTATTTCTTGAAAAATCAAACATTTTTACTCGCATCCTTTTTTTATCTTTTAACAAAAGATATATCTATAATGTAAAATCAGAGTATATTTACACTAAGTAATTATACTCCAAATAAGTTGTATTACAACCCTTTGAGTATAACAATTAATATGGCATATGTAAAACTAGTATAGAATGATTATAACAAAAATTTACAATTACAAATTTCTTAATTAATATATTTCACATAAAAAAGAGCACATAAATGCGCTCTCATAGAGTCTACTTTATCAAATCGCCTGATTTCTTTTATATTATCTACACACTTTTCTTAACAATACTCGCTACTTTCTTTCTTACAAAGATGAGTCTTAGCTTATCAAGCACACCCAAATTAACTTGGTAATAATACTCTGATTCAAACCATCCATTATTATTCCAGTATTTATAGTCTGCTGGGTATATATCTTTTGAATATCTATTTTTAGCCTGCCACTTTGTAAAGTGAAAAAGTTCACTAAACTTTGGTTTTGGCAAGACTGTTCTATTAAGTTCCATTGAAAATTCAACATATATTTTCTCTAGTTTTGTTTGTGACTTAGCTCTATATTTCTCGTCCATTTTAAAAGGTTTAGCCAAAACTCCAAATGTAGCTACCGTTCTCATACCCATTGCATCAAGGATGTATTTCATATAATTACCTACGAGACTAATTCCGCCAACATCCGTACTTGCAAAGAAAATCACAGGTTTAGCTATAAACATAGGTCTATGATAAGTGTAAGTTATTCTGTCTAAAAATGTCTTTAATTGACCTGATATATTCATACTATATATAGGCGATACAAAAATGATACCATCGGCTTTTTCCATCTTATCAAGTACACTTTTAACATCATCTTTGCGTGGGCAAGCATCTCCACTTACTTTGAAACACGCTGTGCATCCTATACAATACTTAATATCAAGATCAGATAGATGTATTGTTTCAAAAGAAGAATACTCATTTTCAAAGTTGCTTTTAAACATATCTACTAAAGTAATTCCTGTCCCTTTTTTCTTATGGCTTCCTGATATAACTAATATATTTTTCACTTAGACGTCCTCCCTTACTTTCATTGCAGATTTAATCATACCTACTGCCGTAATTGAAAGCTCAATCAAATCTTCAATAGCAAGTTCTTTATTAAGAAATTTTTCATAATCCTTTAGCATCCACTGATTTATTGTGATTATCATATTAAAATGCATATCAAATAAGAATTCTTTAGGTAGATCTGATCTTATATATCCATTATTATAGCCATATTCAAATATTTCTTTAAACATAGACAAAAAAATATCTCGCCCCTTTAACTCCACATTATCCTTTGATAAAAGAATTCTCTGAAATAGCCTCATATATCTCGCATGTTTTTGATTAAGTTCGAAACGTTTTAGTACAAATACTTTGATACCTTCCCAGTATCCATGAGTCTCAAAAAGTGTGCCTAAATCTCCGAATTCTTTAAAAAGGTCACCTTTTGCATAATCTAATGTTGTATAAAAAAGATCTTCTTTATCTTCAAAATAATAATACAAAGCCCCAGCGCTAAGCCCTGCCGCTTTACTTATCTTATTTATAGAAGCAGCGGTAAAATTATTTTCAATAAATGCATCTAATGCAGTTTCAAGTATATTTATTTTCTTATCTTCATCTAATTGTTTAAACCTTGCTATAGGCATATCGACACTCCTTGCGTGATTTTTTTGTTTTTGAATACTCGTTCAAAACTCATATTCAAATAGTACTCCTAATAAAATGCAATGTCAAGTTTATTGCAAAGTCGATATTTTAAAATCATTTATTATATCTAGAAACTAGATTCATAACGCAAAAATGAGCATCTTATTAGAAAAGACGCTCATTTTATATTTGTTATTATAATTCATTTTTCCAAAATTTTGGTGTAAGTAGTGCTATAACTGTAAATAATTCAAGTCTACCAAGTAGCATAAAGAATGATAATAATAGCTTACTATACGCAGAAAAATCGGCATATGTATGTGTAGGTCCAACAAATTCAAATCCGGGACCAATATTACCAAGCGTTGCAGCAACTGCACTTGTTGCTCCTAAGAACCCAATTCCTTCAAGCGAAATAAGTATAGAACCAAAAGCAAATATCAACATGTAAAGCATAAAGAAACTTGATATATTAAGTAATGTATCTTCAGCCACTGGTTCATTACCAATTTTTACTGAAACCACAGCTCTTGGATGAATAACCTTAGTAAGTTCTCTTTTGTATAACTTGATTAAAACAAGAATACGCATAACTTTAATTGAGCCACCAGTAGAACCTGCACTTCCACCAACAAACATAAGTACAAATATAATACCTTGAGAGAAAGTTGACCATTGTTCGTAGTCAGTAGTTGTATAACCTGTAGTTGTTATAATTGAACTCGTTTGAAACAGAGAATGTTTAAATGCTTCAAACCAGTTATGATAAAGACTTAAGTTTGTATCAATAGTTATAAGTAGTACACTTGCTGCGATAATACCAAGATATAGTCTAAGCTCACTATTCTTAATAACATCACGCCACTTACCCTTATATAAGTCATAGTAAAGTGAAAAGTTTGTACCTGACATAATCATAAATATTGAAATTACAATAAATATAAATGAACTATTAAAAGCACCGACACTACCATTTCTTGTAGAGAATCCACCAGTACCTAAAGTTCCAAAAGTATGAACAATAGATTCAAATGGAGTCATTCCACCAATCATTAGTAATATAAATTCAGCTATCGAGATAAATATATAAGTCATATACAGTATCTTAGCAGTATCTTTTATCCTTGGTACAATTTTGTCTGATATAGGCCCAGGACTTTCTGCTTTAAATATATGAAATCCGCCTGCTCCTATCATGGGTAGAACTGCAACGGCAACAACTAGAATTCCCATTCCGCCAATCCAGTGTGTAAATGATCTCCAAAATAAAATACCATAAGGTAACACTTCAATATCTTTGACAATTGTAGCTCCTGTTGTTGTAAATCCAGAAACCGTTTCGAAAAATGCATCTACAAATAGCGGAATACTACCTGAAATATAAAATGGTAATGCTCCAAATAATGAAGCAAAAACCCAACCTAGTGTAACTATCGCTAATCCTTCTTTTACTTTTATGAGTTTTTTATCAATTTGTATACTAGATAAAGTAAAACCAACTGCTGCTGTTATTCCAATACTAATTAAGAATGCAAGCATGTCATTTTGACCTGTAATTAATGCGATTAGAAATGGTGGAATCATAGTTACTGCAATAATTAGTAATATGAATCCGAGAACTTTAACTATTAATTTATAATTCATCTATTGCCCATCCTTTAATCTAAAGAAGGTCTCAAGAGCTGGTACTTCTGAAAGGAGTGAAAATATAATCATATGATCACCCGCTCTTATTATAGAATTTCCTTCAGGAATAATAACTTTATTCTTATGAATAATAGCACCTATTATAATTCCTCTTGGTAATTGAAGTTCCTTAATAGGTGTATTTAATGCACTAATATTCTCAGCTGCTATAATCTCTGTCACTTCTGCTTGTCCATCAAGAAGTAATGATACGGAAACTACTCTACCGCCTCTAATGTGCTTAAGTATCTCACTAGCTGTTATATTTACTGGATTAATTGCTAAATCAATTCCCAATTTTTCAATAATATGAATATAGTTTTGCTTTGAAATTTTTGCAACAACTTTACTAACATCAAGTTGCTTTGCACGAAGTGACATGAATAAATTTTCTTCATCAAATCCTGTAGTTCCAATAAACGCATCCATATCCGCTAAGTTTTCATCTTCAAGTAAATTAACATCGGTTCCATTTCCATGAATAACTAGTACATTATCTCCTACAGTATCTGCCAGAAGTTTACATTTATCTATGTTAGACTCAATAAGTTTAACTGATATTCCTTTTTTTGAGAGTGTATTGGCTAAATGAAATCCAATTTTTCCTCCGCCAAGTATCTTAACTCTTTTTACACGTTTTCTACCATTAGATTCATTAAGATTTTTAGATATTTCATTAGTATTTTCCTTTTGTCCTATAACATATAGAATGTCATTTTCTTTAAGAACAGTTCCACCATGAGGTATTATGGTATCACCTTTTCTTGAAATAGCTACAATTAGCATATTATCGACATGTGCTATATCACTTATTTTCTTATTAACATAATGCTGCGAGTTTTTAATATTAAAATTCACAAGAGAAACTTTTCCCTTTGCATAGTCACCAGAATAATATGCAGTACTTCCGAGTAAATATCTACCTATTTCATTTGCTGTTGCAAGTTCCGGATTAATAGTTCTATCAATATCATACATTTTCTTTAAAAATTCTAGTTGATGCGAATAATCCGGTTCCCTTATACGAGCAATTGTATATTTACAACCTAATTTTTTCGCTATAGAACTGATTATTATATTTGTATTATCATCGCTCGTTACAGCTATAGTCATATCATACGTTTTGATTTTAAGCTCTTCAAGAACTCTTTTTACTGTTCCATTTGCATTAATTGTTAGTACATCTAAATGATCTTTAATTCTATTTAAAACTTTTGGATTTTTATCCATAACAGTTATCTCAATCTCGCCATTAAGCAAAGCTTCTGCAAGTTTTGTTCCTAATTTTCCTGCCCCAATAATCATTACTTTCATATTTTCTACACCAAACTTCCAATTTATTTAATTCATATACACTCTATATTATCTTATTTTGCGACTTTATACAATTTTTTTGTCTTCACCTTATTGAAATGATGCAACTTGGAGTTTATTGTAAATTACAAAGTGACTTACACAGAAAAAAAACCATTCTTTTTTTAATAAAAAATGGTTTTTTGTATCTCTAAGCAATTAAATTATATATCTTTTACTATGCTCATATAGATATACATAACTAATATATAACTTTAATATTATTAAGTCCTAGATTAGTAGCATACTTAGCCAAAGCATCTGTTTCTAGCTCAGTTGGAATAGTTCCTTTTAGTTTAATAGCTCGCTCGACTTCGAGTCCCCTTGCATGAACACGTATAAGCTTAAACAAAACCTCTGGATATTTCACTAGCTCCTCTGCAATCATCCCAACTGCCATCTTTTCATCATAAAAAGACTTAACATATACTAGTCTTACTTCTTCAATTTTATCCTGTGATAATAGAAACTTTAAAGTTTCAAGGTGTTTATTAGACTTTGAAAAATCTTCTTTATGATTATCTACAAGTTTGCTTGCTACATGCAGAAAATCTGAAAAACATAAATTTTCTAATGACTCACCTACACCTTTTATATCAAATAGAAACTTATCTGTTACTTCAATTAAATCCGATATTTCTTCTATATCGAAAAATCCATTAGTATCAACATAACAAGTAAGACCAAGTTCTCTAACTTTTTTAAATAATTCAGTTAAGAACTTATGATGAATAGTTGCCTCTCCACCAGATACAGTTATACCTCTTATAAAAGGCATATTCGCTTTTATAACTTCAAGCAAGTCATCCACACTGTAAAGTTTTGTTTCGTCACTTTTCATAGGTATAGTTTCTGAGTTATGACAATATAAACAATTGGCATTACAGCCTTGTGTAAATATAGATGTCCTATTACCTGATCCTTCAACATTTGAAAATGGAATTATTCTGTGAACAGGCATCTTCATATTACTCTTGCTCCCTTAACTTACGATCAAATACATTACTTGTATCGTCAGTTCCCATTCCAAATACAGCCGTATCACGAAGTGCAACTTTGTTATTTCTTAGCTTCTCAACTTCACTTTTTTTAACAAGATATCCAGTTACACGAATAAGATCCGTATTTTTCATATATGTTGTGATGTATCTATATCCACTCTCAAACGCACCATTAACAATATCCATAATAGCATCGGGATGCTCAACCCACGTCTGGTCAAAGGCAAATAAATCACCTGTACCAGATAAAAAGTACTTATGAAATGGAGCTGATTGTTTTAAGTGATCAATTAAAGTAGGTTCTTGTCCAACTTTAATTCTATGTGCTGGAGTATTTCCCATATCCTCTTCATCAAGATTAGCACCAACCTGAGCATGAAGTAAGTATCTATCATTTGTTCTACTTACGTATTTTCCTTTGTGTCCATTAACTATATCTTCTATTGTTGTCATAATTAAGTGAGCTATCTTGTCTCCTCTAGTTGAAGTACCAAATGTCTCATCTAGATTTTCAGATATAAGCATTGCATTAACAGCGTCTGCAAGTCCAATGATTGCAAACATTGAAGTAAAGTTATCTTTATCTATAAATCCTTCAGCTTGCAAAAAACTTGTTTCAAAGAAGTTAGACTTCTCTACAATATAAGCATTCCTCTTATCCATAATAGATAACATATGTTTTGAAACCGTTGGTAAAAGTTCATTTATAAGATTGTCTAGACTAGTAGCTGCTCTTGCAATAGTTCCAAGACGAAGTCTTGATAAAGTATAAGCTCCACCAGCCAAAGGAAGTGCGTTATAACAACTACACATAGCATGTTCCCCTACATCTTTTTTATAGTAAACATCATTTGAAAATGATGGCTTTGAAACCTTTAGGCATGAAATAGCTGCAAGCTGCGCAAACTCTTTTGATGTTTTATCTTTATCATACTTAAGTGTCATATTTGGAGTAGGATTTTCAAGTTCAATTACAGCTTTTAAAATCAATTTTCCTGCAGTAGTTTCGTATGGTCCTATATCAGCATGACAGAATGAATCTGTAATACGCTTATCTATATGGTTTAAAAATCTTTTAATCTTTATATAATCAGTTTCCTCATTAGTCATGAATGGCTCTAGTAACTGATCTAGATGACCTATAAATACTGGGAATGAAGTTATTGATGGTACGTGGCTATAAAGAATCAACAGTCCATCTATACATTCATCAATGTCTTTTGGTGGAGGTAAATCAAGAAACTGACATCCATTTTTTATATATACACTGTAATTCGGTACAATATATCTTGGACGATAAAGAGCGTAACCTTCATTTAGATCACATATCATTTGATTATTGATATATTTCATTTCTTCTTTAGTATAATCAAGTAAGTCAATTGGCGAGAAAAGTCTCTCTGCTATATTGCCAAGACCAACTAATTTTTGTTGAGTTGTCATAGTATCACTAGTTACAATTTCTAAAATATCATTTTTATTTGATTGCATATAAATCCCCTCTTTCTATATTTGGTAGTGTAAACTATACATATAATAATAGTTTCTCGTATATAATTATTATAACAGGGGTATGTTATATATGTACGGAAATAAATCCCCTATATTACACTGTACTTGGAAATTTTAATTTCTGATTTATACTATGATAATGGTATACTAATTATGTAGCTTCTATGATTTCATATAGTTTGAGCACTTGTTAAGAAGGTTCACTTCTGCTTAAATCAAATATAACAGCTTAGCTTAGGGGGTTATAATGAATATTACAAATGATAATATAAACAAAAAAGAAAAGATAATGAATTATATTATAGAACATAAACTTGAAAGTGTTTTACCAGAAACTTGCATAGAAATTTTAAAACTACAGTATTTTGATGCTGATGAACTTA
>JBARWW010000385.1:0-4547 GCA_049647005.1 Acidaminobacteraceae bacterium
AATATTCAAAACAATGAGACAAATGTAAAGTGTTGATAAAAAAAAGTTTTTTTAGTAGAAATTTTCATACAAATAATGTAAAATATAATTAATTGTTATAAGTGTAATTGTAGATCTTGTATTTTGAGGAGGACCTATGTCTATTGTTATAAATGATGTTAGTAAAAACTTTGGTAAGGGTACATGTGTTTTAAAGAATATTGACATGCGTATTGAAAATGGTGTGTTTGGTATAATTGGATATAATTCTTCTGGCAAGAGCACACTTGTCAAGATTATAACTTCGCTAATAGAACCGACTAGTGGTAGTGTTGAACTATTTGAAAAAAAGATAAATTTCAAAAAATCTAAAGATATAAAAAAATATATAGGCTATTTACCACAATCATTTAGTTTCTATGAAAATTGTTCGATTTTAGATTTTTTAGATTATATGGCTAAGATGCATGGTATAGATAAATCTATAAAAAAAGAACGTATAAAGCAAGTTTTAGAAGAGCTTTCGCTTTATGAAGATAGAAAACTAAGGTTTTACCAGTTAAGTGAAGGTATGAAACGTCGTGTTGGACTTGCTCAAGCAATTATGAATAAACCCAAAATTTTGATTGTAGATGATCCTATATCGAGTGTAGATAAAGATGAAAAACGTATTATGAAAGAATTACTAAACAGATATGGGAAAGATAATATTGTTATTATAACGACAAGAAACGCTTCTGATTTAGATGGAATAGCTTCAAATATAGCGGTTATGCATAAAGGAAATATATGTTTTAATGGATCGGCAGAAAATCTAATTAAAAATGCAAATGGAAGAGTATGGATTTCTAACGTTGGGGAATTTTTAGATGTAAGGAGATTAAAAGGAATACATAAAGTTGTGTCATTTAATAAAGTTGGTGAGGAATATTTTGCACGAGTTATATCAGATGTTAAACCATGTAAAGATAGCAAAATAGTACCTGCAACGCTTGAAGATGCCTTCTTGTATAGTGTATATAGTAGTTAATACATATTTAGATTTAAATAAATAGTAAAAAAAACGGAGTTGAAAAAATGAAAGATATTATTTTTAGTTTGAAATTAGTATTTTCACCTTTGAAAATACTTTTATGTGTAGCCATAACATTCCTAATTCCACTAGTCGTAAAATCAATGTCTATATATGATTTTTATAGAATCTTTGCAATGTACATTTCATTTATAGGAATTATTGTTTTTACTGAGATACCATTGATTGATATAAAAAGTGGAATGGATGAAATTATATATTTGACTCAGGAGATGACTTGGAAGAAATATTTCTTTAGGATACTGTCTGGAGCTCTTGTTATATCATTATTAGTTCTTTTATCTGCTTATATATTTGTTTTAAGAATAAGCTATAAAGATATACTCATAGTTTATGATCTAAATACTCAAATTCAGTTGTTGATTAGTGTAATGCCATATATATTACTACTTGGAATAATAGCTATGACAATTAGCAATATATTTAGATCAGCTATGTTTGGATATGTAGTAGCTAGCGTGTATTGGTTAGTAAATGCTTTATACAGAGAAGAATATATTGTTGCAAGTATAAATGAAACTAGCACAATTGTTTATATTATAAGTGTAAGTTTTGTATTGATACTTATAAATTTACATCTGGATTCATTAAAACCTACAAAACGTGGATTTTTGGTTAAAATTCTAAGAATAAAAGAACTAAAACAAAAGTTAGTTTTATTGTGTAAAGATTATAATTTAATTAATGAAGAGGACTATTAGGGATTAGAAAGTAGATGGAAAATTTGCATCTACTTTTTTAAATTAGCAATGTTAGAAACTTTGCTTTATAATTAAAATAAAGTAAAAGTTTCATATAATAATAAATAATAAATATAAAAAGAGGTTAACGATAATGAATAAAATATTGGTACTAGCAGAAAAACCTTCGGTAGGAAGAGAACTTGCGCGTGTACTTGGATGTAAACAAGTTACGCGTAACGCGATTTTTGGTGATAAGTATATTGTTACTTGGGCACTTGGACATTTAATAGAACTTGCTTCTCCAGAAAGTTATGATATGCGCTTTAAGAACTGGAACATGGAAGACTTGCCTATGCTACCTGGAAAGTTTCAATTACAAGTTATTAGTAGAACGGCAGCTCAATATAAAGTAGTTAAAGACTTATTAAATAGGAAAGATGTTACAAGCATTGTTATAGCAACTGATGCTGGACGTGAGGGAGAACTCGTAGCTAGGTGGGTTATAGAAAAAGCCAAGTGTAAAAAACCTATAAAAAGACTTTGGATTTCTTCACAAACTGATAAGGCTATTAAAGATGGATTCAATAATTTGAAAGATGGTAAAGGATATGAAAACCTTTATCAATCTGCCGTATGCCGCGCTAAGTCTGATTGGGTAATGGGTCTTAATGTAACTCGTGCTTTAACTTGTAAACATAATGCACAACTCTCAGCTGGTAGAGTACAAACACCTACGCTTAATATGATAGTTATGCGTGAAGAAGAAATAAGAGAGTTTAATCCTAAAACCTACTGGACAGTGTCTTTAAGTGTAAATGGTGTTAAGTATAACTGGGAAGGAAAAGATCAAGTAACAAGGTTTTATGAGCGTGCAAAATTAGATGCATTCTTAAAAAAAATCCAGAGTACAAGTGGAAAAGTAGTAAGTTGCGAAACAAAAGAAAAACGAACACCAGCACCACAAGCCTATGACTTAACTACATTACAAATAGATGCCAATAACAAATTTGGATATGGTGCTAAGAAAACATTGTCTATATTACAGGGCTTATATGAGCACCACAAAATTGTATCTTATCCACGTACTGATTCAAAATATATAACTGAGGATATTGTAAAAACATTGGATGAGCGTTTAGTTGCGGTTTCAGCGTCAAGTGCTTACCAAAAGGACATAAGCAAAATAAGACGAGGGGATATGAATATAAACAAACGCTTTGTGGATTCTAGCAAGGTATCAGATCACCACGCACTTATACCAACTGAAGAGCCTGTTTACATCTCGGATTTATCAGATGAAGAAAGAAAAATTTATGATCTTATCATTATGCGTTTCTTAGGTGTTATATCTTTTGATTATAAATATAAAGAAGAAAAAGTAAGGATTGATCTTGCTGGTGAAATTTTCACAAGTAAATTTGAGACTCCAGTAAGAGCAGGTTGGAAATCAATTTACGAAAATATTGTTATAGAAGAAGTAAAAGGAGCGTCATATAAAAAAGGTGAAATCGTTCAGATCTCTAGCATAAAAGAAAAAGAAGAACAAACAAAACCGCCAGCACGTTATACAGAAGCCACTCTTCTAAAAGACATGGAAGATCCAAGTAAATTTGTTCAAGATAAAGAAATGAAAGAAACACTTTCAACAACTGGTGGTATTGGTACCGTAGCAACAAGAGCCGATATTATTGAAAAACTATATAAAACATTCTATATTGAAGACCGAAATAAGCACTTGCACCCTACGTCTAAAGGTAAGCAGTTAATTAAAATTGTTCCTGATGATTTAAAGTCACCTCTCTTAACTGCAAGGTGGGAAGGAAGGCTAAATGCTATTGCTAAAGGCCAAGAATCACCTGTAAAGTTTATATCAGAGATCAATAACTATACAAAACAACTTGTAGAATCTGTGAAAAATGATGCAGTAACTTATAAACATGATAATGTAACAGGCGAAAAATGTCCGGACTGTGGCAAATACCTTTTAAATGTCAAAACTAAAAAAGGTGAGATGAAAGTTTGCCAAGATAGAGATTGTGGTTACAGAAAATCATCTAGTATGGAGAGTAACGCTAGATGCCCTAAATGCCATGTTAAACTATTTATGTTTGGTGAGGGAGAAGGCAAAACTTTTTCTTGCAAAAAATGTGGCTATAAAGAAAAACTAAGCTCTTGGAATAAAAGAAAAGAAGCTCAAGGTTCTAAAATGAATAAAAATGAAACGAGAAAATATTTAGATCAGATGAAAAAGAAAGAAGAATCAGAAAATTTTAATAATCCTTTTGCAGAATTATTGAAGGATTTTGGAAAAAATTAGTATAAAATTCTTGGGGTTTTTATTACATGCAAATGTGAATTTAAAAAGAAAATGTCAGCATTTGCAGCACTAGCTGGACTTAAATTTGATAAGTAAATAAGTTGGAAATTGACTAATTTATATTTAACTGATAAAATTAAGAAAATATCAAACGAAGGAGAACCTTATGAAATCTTTACTTACAAGAAACATAAACTTGGATAAAGTAATTCTTATAATGACTTGTAAAGCAGGATTATAGTCATTTTACTGGATAGCTCTGTCTAAATTTAATGTTAATTGTAGGTTTATTTGATTAGATAAAATTATTAACTCAGGTAAGCTTTTTTGCCTGAGTTTTTTTGTATGCAATTTTGTAAAAATTGTACGGAAGGTAGTGGAGATATTGTATAAATCTTCGTAAGTAAATTTTCTCGCCGTGATTTTAGGTGGAAAATTTATGATTAAGCGAAGATGGCGTTTTGAACCTATACTC
>JBARWW010000386.1:0-8544 GCA_049647005.1 Acidaminobacteraceae bacterium
GCTAAAGGGGTTTCTGTAGAAGCTGAAGTTGGATCAATCGGTGGAGAAGAAGATGGTGTTATTGGAGCCGGCGAGATTGCTGATCCTAAAGAATGTAAACAAATAGCTGATCTTGGCGTAACAATGCTTGCTGCTGGTATTGGTAATATACATGGACAATACCCAGAAAACTGGGCTGGACTTAATTTTGACGCACTTTCAAATATAAAAGATTTAACAGGAGAAATGCCCCTTGTATTACATGGTGGTACTGGAATTCCTGTTGATATGATTAAAGAAGCTATATCTCTTGGAGTTGCCAAAATCAATGTAAATACTGAGTGTCAGTTAACATTTGCAGCTGCAACTAGAGTATATTTTGAAGAAAAGAAAGACCTTGAGGGAAAAGGATTTGATCCTAGAAAAATCTTAGGACCAGGTTTTGAAGCTATTAAGGCTACAGTAAAAGAAAAGATGGAGATCTTCGGTTCTGTTAATAAAGCTTAATTTGAACTGTAATTACTAAGGTTATATGCAAAAATTTAAGGATAGTTAAATGAATAATTGATTTTATTCATTAGACTATCCTTTTTTATACGAAATGAAGATATATCGATATTGATGCAATTACTATGGCTATATATGAAAGTGAATTTGATAATTTTACTTCCCGCTCGGTTATATCGCGTTCAGTATTCTCATTATAGAATATCATATCCTCAAATTTCGCTTTTAATTTAAATTCATAATTTGAAATCAATGTATTTATGTATATTTCTGGATTATACGATAAATGCTCAAGCGAATATATTAACCCCTGTCTTATATTACTTGAGATATAATTTTTTAAATATAGGTCCGTCATATCCCACATTTCAGTAATTGCTTCTTCATCAAACATGAAGTTTAACCTTTTTTCTTCTACTGTTATATTATCCATTAGTGTTTCTATAAGCTCATTAGTATGATCATTTATTCGCATCTCAACTACTCTTGAAAAAGAAGTTGCATTAACCATTCCATTTCTAGTATTTATGTTAATAAGCATATCTAATTCTTTTTGCAAAGAAGCGTTAGTTTTAATTATATCCGCCCTTTGTTTACTTTCTATGTGTTCCACAATTCTTCTAATGTTTTTCACATCTATCCCCTAACTTTCATTATATTATGTTTGTGCTTAAGAATTGATTTCTACCATTATGTTTTGCCTTATATAAAAGTTTGTCTGCTTCATCTAAAAGTTCTTCCAATGAGTATTTTTCGTTTGGAATAACTGACGCAATCCCCATGCTAACAGTTAACCTTCCCTTTGAGTCATTATATTCATGTATTATATTAAGTTCAGATATACCCTCTTCTATACGTTTTGCTATACTAATAGCGCCAGCTGAATCTACATTCGGCATAATAACTAAGAATTCTTCGCCACCATATCTACCAACAATGTCCTCTGATCTATAAAGAGAATTTTTTATTACGCTGGCAACTTCACGAAGAACAGAGTCGCCGTTTAGATGTCCATAGTTATCATTGTAATTTTTAAATCTATCTATATCTATAAGTATAACTGAATAATCAAGTTCATATCTTTCACAGTTTTTCCAGTGCATCTTTGAAAACCGATTAAGTCCTCTACGATTATATATACATGTAAGGCAGTCTTCCATACTTATACTTTCAAGTATATCATTTTCTGCTTTTAAGTTTTCGAGTTCTTCAACTTTAAGCTCTAATTCTTCAGCCTGCTTCTCTATAAGCATTCTTTGATTATATATATCTTTAAAGATCCGCGCTTTACTTTTAAGTATAATTGGATCAATAGGTTTAAATAAATAATCTACAGCACCAGCTTCATATCCTCTAAAAATAGATTTTTGTTCCTTGCTTATAGCCGTTACAAATATAATTGGTATATTTTTTGTACGCTCTATACTTCTAAGTAATTCAGCCGTTTCAAATCCATCCATTCCTGGCATTTGAACATCCATAAAAACAACTGCAAAATCATGCTCAAGGCAGAGAGATAGTGCTTCTTCACCAGACATAGCTTTAATAATATTTAACTCGGGATCTGTAAGAACACTCTCCATAACTAAGTGATTCTCTTTTAGATCATCTACTATTAATATATTCGTTTTATTCCACATTTGTATTCTCCATTTTCCTTATTAATTGATTTAGTCTTTCACCAATTAAATCTATATCCAAAATTTCATTTGGCTTTACATACTCAGTAGCATATCTTGGCATCTCTGATGCCTCAGCACTTAAATAATTTTGGACAAGTGTATATCCACCCATATCTTTGATTGATTTTAATCCATGACCTCCATCGCAATTTGCACCAGTAAGTATTACACCAATTACACGCTCTTTAAAAACATCACTCACACTCTCAAATGTTACATCTATAGATGGTCTTGCAAAACAAACTTTTTCAAATGTAGCTAAAGTAAAAGTACCATCTTTTTCCATAAGCGCGTGGTAATTTGGTGGTACAATATATACACACCCTTTTTTTATAATCATTTTATCTTCTATTTCATAAACATTCATATTTGTTGAGTCATTTATTATATGCGACATATAGCTTTTCGAATTTGCAGCTAAATGTTGAACTATTATAATAGCAACTTCACCATTACATTTAAACTTAGCAAATATACTCTTTAGAGCATCTATTCCACCTGCTGAACTACCAATTGCAATTACATCATAATTCATAATACACACCTTATATCTTCATATTTTTCCTATATATTTTTGATTCCTCAGAAGTTTCCGTAAACTGATCGTAGCCATCAAAGTATTTTAATGTTTCTTTTGTTCCAAGACAGAGGTATCCACCTTTTAGTAGGCTCCTTGAAAACAATGTACTCACCTTATTTTGAAGGGCTTTATCAAAATATATCATGACATTTCGACATACTATCAAATTCATTTCTCCAAACTCGCCATCAGTTACTAAATTATGAACTGCAAAGGTAATATTTTTCTTAAGATATGATTCGAATATAACACTATCGTATTTTGCAATATAGTAATCCGAAAATGATTCTTTTCCACCAACAGCAATATAATTTTTTGTATACTCTTTCATTAACTCTAAAGAATATATCCCTTCTCTTGCCTTTTTAAGTATTTTTTCATTGAAATCAGTAGCGTATATTTGACATCTATCATATATTCCATATTCTTTTAACATTATTGCCATAGAGTATACTTCTTCTCCAGATGAACACCCTGCATGCCATATTTTTACCATTGGGTAAGATTCAAGAACTGGAAATACAAGATCTCTAACACTTTTAAAAAAGTCTGGATCTCTAAACATTTCTGTTACATTTATAGAAAAATCGAGTAGCACTTCTTTAAAAAATTCTTCTTTATATATAACAAGGTGAGTTAGCTCAGAAATATTTGAAATTCCACTTTTAAATAGCCTTGCTTTAACACGCCTTTTTATATGAGCCCTCGAATACTCTTTGAAATCATATCCATACTTTTGTTTTATAGCTTCAATAAATAAGGCGATTTCTATATCTTCATTGTCGTATTTAAACTCAAATTCACTCATTATGACAACCATACTTTAATCATAGATAACAATCTCTCAACATCTACAGGCTTCGTAAGATAATCATTTGCTCCAGCGCTGATACACTTATCTTTATCATCCATCATAGCCTTTGCTGTAAGGGCAATTATTGGAATGTGTTTCCCATTACCGAGTCCTCTTATATTTTGTATTGCTTCATATCCATCCATCTTTGGCATCATTATATCCATAAGTACAATGTCTATCTTATTTTTCTCAAATTGATTTACTGCTTCTATTCCGTCTTTAGCAACGATAACATCCATTCCATACTTTTCAAGTACATGCATAAGAGCAAATATATTTCTATTATCATCATCTGCTAGTAAAACTTTTACACCTTCAAGACCCTTTTTTTCTTCACCAACAACACTAAAATTATCACTATCAATATTTTTATCTACATCATGTAAGAAGAGAGAAACTTCATCAACTAATCTCTCCTTAGACCTTGAACTTTTAAGAATAATCGTTTCAGCATATCTATTAATATCATCAAGTTCACTGACATTTATCTCTTCTTCAGTGTAGATAACAATAGGTGTTTGGACATCGTTTTCCTTGCGAATCTTACTCATAAAATCAATTCCATTCATATCACTAAGCTTTATATCTAGTACAATACACGCATATTTATTTTTTTCTAAAAGTTCAAGTCCTTCTTTTGCAGTCTTAACCTTCTCAACACTAACCTGACCAAGCTGAGAAAACTTACTGAAGTCTTCATCTCCGCACTCACCTACTACTAAAATACTTTTTATGTTATTTAAATTTACACTCTCAATTTTTGCTAGTGTTTTGTATATTGACTTAATATCTACAGGCTTTTTAAGAAATCCAATTATACTTTTAGGAAGTGCCTCATCTATTTTTTTATCGTTTCCAGATATAATATGAATTGGTATATTGCAAGTATCTTCATCTTTTGATAGTAAGTCAGCAAGCATAACACCATCCATATCAGGAAGACCAATATCAAGTATAATTCCTATAGGAATCTCTTGCTTTGCCAATATAATACCATATTTTGCTGTATGAGCAATTAAAACGTCATAACCTCTTTCTGTTGCCAAGTCAGAAAGAATCTGTGCAAATATAACATCATCCTCTATAATTAGTAATTTTCTTTCTTTATTCTCTTTGATCTGTTTTTTTCCTTTTGATAACATTTCTTTCTCAACTACACCTAGAATATCAACAATTTCATTACCTTGACCATCAAATTTTGCTTCTAAGCTATTGGCGTTTTCAATCTGACCTTCCGATTTTTCTAATTTGCTAATGTTCACTATATTTAGAACGTCGCTATTTACTTGATTAGCCCCTAAACTTAAAGGAATCATCAGAGCAAATTTACTCCCAGAGTTCACTTTACTCTCAAGCAAAATTCGAGCGTTTAAGAGTTTTGCAATTTCAAGTGAAATAGTAAGCCCAAGACCGGTACCACCATACTGTCTGCTTGTAGTTCCATCGGATTGTTTAAAGGCCTCAAATACATGCTCAAGTTTATTATCTGGTATTCCTATTCCAGTATCTGAAACTTCTATAATAATATTTTCGTTTTTATCCATTCCAGTTGATATAACTTCTTTATTATTTAACTTCCTAACATTAAGCTTAACATGACCTTTATGAGTAAATTTAATTGCATTTGAAAGTAAATTTTTAATAATTTGATTTAGTCTCATATAATCAGTCATAATATAATCTGGAATATTATTATCAACCGTAAATATCAAATCTACATTCTTAGATTTTGCCATTTGAGAAAACATTCTTTCATTTTCTTGTACCACTTCACTTATATATACCTTCTCATTATTTATTACTAATTTTCCAGCTTCAACTTTTGATAAATCAAGTACTCCATTTATTAGATTTAATAAATCTGAACCCGACGAATAAATCGTTGATGCAAATTCACGCTCTTTTTCACTTAATGGACCATTTGAATCACGATCTTCTAGCAGCTGTGATAAAACTAATATGCTGTTAAGTGGTGTTCTTAATTCATGTGACATATTGGCCAAAAACTCTGATTTATACTTATTAGCTTTAGCAAGTTCCTTCGCTTTTTCTTCCATTTCCTTTTGTGTTACAACTAGTGTTTCGTTTTTTTCATTTAAAGATTTTTTTTGTTCTTCCAATTGCTTAGTATACGTCTCAAGTTCTTCATTAGAAACCCTGAGTTCCTCTTGTTGAACCTGAAGTTTTCCTTCTGATTCACGAAGTGACCTTGCCTGTTCTTCAAGTTCCTCATTACTCTGTCTAAGCTCCTCTTGTTGCATTTGAAGCTCCTCTGATTGAGTTAATGTTTTTTCGTATAACTCATTCATTTGATTTTGAACTTTAAGAGAATTAATCATTCTTGCAATTATATTCGATAATGCTTGCAAAATTTTGATTTGATAATTATTAAATCCATCTATAGATGCTAGTTCGATTATGCACTCAATTTCATCTTCAATAATACATGGCAAAATTAAAATTGACTTTACGTTTGACTCGCCAAGTCCACTTTGAAGTGGTATATGATCTTCTGATATATTTTCAACAACTATCATCTTTTTTTCTTTAATACTTTGACCAATTAAACCTTGACCACTTCTGACACTTGTCGATTCGTTTTTCCTTAAAGTATAAGCATGACTAGATTCAATTTTATAGTCTTCACCATCAGGTAAATATAGGACACCAATAATAATGTTTAAATTATTACATATATAATCTAAAAAACTATTTGATACAATACTTATATCTGCTTCTTCTCTTGATATAGTTGCTAAATCACTTTCAGCTGTTTTAAGTTTATTTTGATAATTTATATCATCCATCATAGCTTGAATTTTAACCATAAATTTATTAAAGGCAGATGACATTTTTCCTATTTCATCATCATTTTCATCTGCAAGCCTAAAATCAATATTTGTCTCACGCGCCTCGCTTATCTTGCTAAATGTATTTGTAAGATAAGTTATCGGATTTAGAACTAACTTTAGTATATTAATAGCTACAATAACACCTATAGCCATAGAAATAAATGAAATTATAAGCATCACCATACTTCTTTTGGAATTATGTTTTTCTAATTCTATTTGCAAATTAGCAGTTTCATCTGAAGCTGACTCACTTATAAGCCCAGTTAATACAGAGACTTCAGGTCCTATAAGATCCATTTTTGTCATAATAGAATCTAATTGGTTTATAAGCTGCTTTAATGAAAACATACCATCTTCATACTCTTTGTTATTTTTAAGCACTGAGTAATACTCGCTTTTATATAGGTAATTATCATCAACTTCGCTAATATTACTTAGATTTACTTTGTATTTTTCATAATTTGTTTTATATTCGTTATAATATTTTTCATCGTGAAAATTGAAAAATTTAGATGCTGATAATCTCGCGTTTAGTAGATTTTCTAATGCATTCGTTGCATTATGATATGTATCAAACTCAGATTTATCAAAAGATATTTCTTTTATAATGGTAAGTCCATCAACCATACTAGTTCCACTATCAGATAGTAATATGTAAAGTGGTGCTATTTTTAGATTAACGCCTTTATATGAAGTAAAATCCGCTGTATACTCACCTATTTTGTTTTCGACTTCACTTATATAGCCCAATCTTTCTTCACTATTCGATATTTCTCTAAATAATTTTATTTCATTATTAATTTTGATATTCGTCACATCATATTGATTTATAAAATCCTCATCCAAACTTGTTTCATATTTCTTAAATGCAAGTCTTTGTGAATATAGATATGAATCAATTTGTCCGGTTAGTTGACTCTCAGTCGAAATATCTGTAATTTGAATAAATTGTTTGTTGTTTTCTAAAAGCCCAAGCAAACCGTACATAGCAGCTGAAAACATTATAAGTATTGATAGTGCAAAACCTATCGACATTTTTGCCTTCAATGTATTTATTTTAAACATAGTACCTCCAATTATTTTTCATTTTGTATTATATTTTATGACATAGCAATCTAATTATACATCTTATATAATAAAGCAACAAGATTATATAAAAAAAGGTGCTAAATAATTAGATTTTTCTAATTATTTAGCACCTTTTTTTAAACACTAAGTTGAATTTTGCACTGACTTAGATATATGTCTTTGTCTTTTAATCTATTACTATCACATTGCAAAACTTCGTAATCTGCAATGTTCTCATTAATGCTCTTAACTAAATTAAGTAGTATTTCATCACTTATATTTAATCTATAAAATATAAATTGTTCTTTCCGTTCGTCCTTTACAAAACCCATATCTCGAAGTTTTGCTAAGTGCTTTGAGACCTTTGGTTGTGAAAGATCTAAAATTCCACATATTTCACATACACATAGTTCTTTTTGAAATAATAATGAAACTATACGAAATCTCGTCTCATCTGATAGTATTTTAAAAAAATTCGTTAATTTATCCATCTATACCTCCTGATATTAAAAACACAAACATACTTATATGCGTATATACACATTGTAAGTCTAATTAGCAGATATGTCAAAAGAAAATATCGTATAAATAATGATTTTCAGTCAATAATTATACGATATTTTTAAAATCTAATTCCTTATATAAAGATCATTTGTAAATATACCAGTATAGCCTTTTTCAATTATACTAGTATATAAGTCTTCATCATCTACATTATCAACGTATATTTCAAGAGATTTACCTGACAATTTATCAATTATATTATCCTCATAGTCACCTATAGATACAAGTAATCCAGCTAGGTCAGTGTCTAAAACTTTTATAAGTGCTTCTTCACTAGTTACTTTTAGTTTGCTTTTAAGTTTTTCTAAATTTACAAAAACATTTTTGTAACCAAGTTCTTTTGCAAATTTATATTCATCTAAATTGTTTACTACTACTTTGTACTCAATCACTTCTGGAAGCATCTGAACATATACTTTTAGTAAACTTGTCATATCTTCTTCTTCTGATGTAACA